>DRJC01000373.1 GCA_011052365.1 Ignavibacteria bacterium | reverse complement strand
TGTCCGCCGAAGCATTAAAATTTTATACTTGTTAATTACTTATGAAATGCGAAGGCGGAGGTTGGGATAATTATCCAGTGAATTTTTAGCAACCGTTACCAATGCATCCATCTTTGTTTTTTTACTTTCCGGTACCAAATCAAGTTTACCGAAAACACTAACATAGTTATCACAAGTCTTCTTTTTAATTATAATGTTATATTAAAAAC
The DNA here is from genome assembly GCA_011052365.1 of Ignavibacteria bacterium. GTDB lineage: Bacteria > Bacteroidota > Ignavibacteria > Ignavibacteriales > Ignavibacteriaceae. The sequence continues at coordinate 2,393 of DRJC01000373.1, read as the reverse complement.
TAATACCAACTAAAATCCGGTGCGTATTTACAAGAGATTTATTATACTGAAATGAATATCTTAAATCTAAACTAATCGATGAAGATAACTTATAATTTGTGCCTATTCCTATCGCAATTCTATATGACTCTGCATCAGAAATAGCGGGAGGTTTATTTTTATAATCTGCCGGTAGTTCATTAAAAGAATTATACGATCCGGCAATATTATAATGAATGCCTGAAGTATGTATTTTTATACTATATGAATTATAACCCATTTCAAGAAAACTATATGGTGAAAATTTTCCTCTCATAAAAAAATATTCAATTCCAACCGATATTGGTATTATATCATATTCAATCTTTTCTATAGTATATGCAGATGTTTGATATTTATCTATATTATTAATGCTGATAAAACTAAAGGTCTTTACATTGGTCTGATCTTTTTTAAAAGTAGTTGAATAACCAAGTGAAAATTTTATATTCAAGTTTGAGCTTAGATTAGTTTTGCCCTCTATAATTAAAGAGGGACCGATATATTGAAGAGTTGTAAAATTGATTCCACCTAAAGCTTCAAAATTAAAAGTAGAAAAAATCCCTGGCTTTCCGGATTCTTGTGATAATGTGTTGCTGAAGCTAATAGCCAGAAATAAAATCACTAATTTTTTCATATAATCCCTCCACTACAATGTTGTAAAAAACAAATCACGAAATTATAAAATATTTATTCTGCTTTTTTATTTTATAAAAACCATATTTTTAATTATGCTATACTCACTTAAAGTAAACCATATAAAAAACCTATATTTAGATTAATATCATTAGTTTTTAGAGCGATTCCATATCTTGATATATTTTTCAAACCAAGTGAATATATTCCATTAAGAATAAGTGATGTTTTTGCCAGTATTGGTATTTCTATCTCTAAACCAAAATTTGATGTTATATTAAATAGGTATAGGTTATCTTTGATACTAAAATTATTTCCATTAGAATTTACATCGGCATTTATCAAATGCCCGAAGGATAAACCACCAATTATTTTTGCAAAGATTTTAGAGTTGATAACTTTATATGTTATATAAGGAGACAGTTCAATATATTCGTAAAAAAATTTGTTTTCTTTATTGCCTAATGAAAGTATTTTATTCTTGCCTCCTCGCTGAATATAACCTGCATTAAGGCGAACCGAGAAGTTGTTTGAAATTGGATATTCTGCAATAGCACCAATTGTAAACCCCGTTTTTCTCATAAGTGTTATGTCGGAGGATGTACCTGAAATCGTATGGGAAGCGAAATTAACACCTCCATTTAGTCCAATTTTTATCTGAGCATTTGTTATGGATGATATAAAAATCAAAACAAATAATAAAAAAATTATTTTAGAAAGATATTTCGGTAACATTTTAGCCCTCCATTTTAAACCAAAAAAACCTTCAAGGCTCTAGAAATCCTTAAAGGTTATAAAAGTTTATAATTAAAAGAAAATAAAGAAATATAATTTTTACTAAATGTCATAGCCCTCCAGCGTATTGAACATTATAAAATATATCTTAAACTAAATTTATAAAAAAAAATTAAAAGTCAAAGCTTTTAAAAAAGATATGTGACGTTTTTAAATTTTCATCCGGTCAATTTTCTGCTGTTGAGGATATTAAGCAACCTCCGAGGTTACTTTATTTAAGGTAAAATAATTTTTATAAAATCGTTCTTGGTAAAGCAAAATCCGAACAGGTTGGATTGATTTTATATACCAATATTGATATATTTGTTTATAGGATTTAATGTGTTTTTGACGGAAGATGTAGTTAGGTTCATTGATTCGGTATCAATAAAAGCTCAGGCGAAAATTGAAAGATCAATTCAATTACTTCGTGAATTTGGGCATTTATTGCCAATGCCGCATTCAAAGCAATTAGTAGGATCAAAAAAGCTAAAGGAACTTCGTGTAATATTAGGAAAAAATATTTATCGTCTTTTCTATTTTCATTATCGAGAAAAAACATACATTGTTACATCCGGATATATTAAAAAGTCCCCAAAAACTAATAAAAAAGAAATAGAAAAAGCACTTAGTATTATGAACAGAATATTGGAGCAAGCAGATGAAAAAAATAAAATTAATTGATTCAAAAAAAGCATTAAATAAAAGGCTTAAAAATGATGACTTTAAAAGCGAATATGAAGGCTTTCAGGAAGAATTTGAGTTGGCAAAACAAGTTATTAATTTGCGGATTAAAGCTAAATTAACACAAAAAGAATTAGCTGAAAAAGCCGGAACATCTCAGCCAGCTATCGCAAGATTAGAATCAGGAAATTATAAAAATCTATCTTTATCATTTTTAAGAAGAATAGGAGATGTTTTTGGCGTTCAACCTTATATTCAATTTAAGTAGAAATTTAACCGGG
>DRJC01000372.1 GCA_011052365.1 Ignavibacteria bacterium | reverse complement strand
GAAATGCCGTTTGTCTTCTTGCATTTTTCTTCTATCATTTTCCGTCCAACGATTTCCTTGAACCTGGTTTTACTACTTCAATTCCTTTTTTACATAAAGGACATTCTTCTTTTGAGTAGGAAATAACTTCCATTTTAATAACACTATATTGCGGATAACTGAAATTTACTTTCCCGTTACTTCTGTCAACTATAAATCCTACGCCTGCTACATTTGCTCCGTTTTGTTTGACTAAATCAATAACTTCAAAAACCGAACCTCCTGTAGTTACTACATCTTCGCAGACAAGAATTTTCTCACCGGGTGCGATTCTAAATCCTCTACGAAGAGTCATATTATTGTTTTCTCTTTCTGCAAAAATAAAACGCTTGCCCAACTGTCTTGCTATTTCCTGCCCGACAACTATTCCTCCTATCGCAGGACAAATAACTGTATCAAACTCATAATCTTTAAAATAGTCGGCGATATTTTTACAGATAGCTTCATTGTATTGAGGGTACTGTAAAACTTTAGCACATTGAAAATATTTATCACTATGCCTGCCGGATGTTAAAAGAAAATGCCCGCTTAGAAGTGCTTCGGTTTTATTAAAAATTTCTAAAATTTTATTTTCAGTTGAGTTCATTCAAAAAGTCCTCCATTTCTTGAGTTGCGTGAGTATCTCCTTTCAGTTTTGCTATTTTTATCCCTTCGGTATACAATTGTTTTGCTTTATTAATTTCATTCATTTCTTCATTTAAAATTGCGAACTGCATATACGCAGGTACATAGGTCGGATTTTTTTCAACCAACATTTTAAAATAATTTTCGGCTTTTGCATAATTTTTTTTCGATTTATACTCCAAAGCAATGCCGTAAATTACAGATGAATCATCCGGATTTTTTTTGTAAAGCTCCAATAATCCGTTTAACCTGTCATTCAATTATCTGAGTTCCTCAATTTTATTTGCGAGATTAAAATCCTTCATAACAAATTCTTTAAAAATAGTATTATTTTCATATTGCCGGCCGTCTAAGTTCGCTAAACTTGAATCAATTTCGTTTTGATTAAGCAACGTCATAATCTTTCTTAAATCTTTTAAAATAAAAAAAGCGTATTACAAAAATACGCTTTATAATTTATCTTTCAATAATGCTAAATTTATTTAAGTGTCTTTTTTACCGGTTTTTTCAGCTTCTTCGTCAGAAATATCCAAATCAACATTCTCGTTGATAAAGATTATATCTTTAGTATTTTTCACAAACTTAGCGGTAATTTTTGTCCCTTCTTTAAATGATCCTCTCAATATTTCTTCAGCCAAAGGGTCTTCCACATATTTTTGTATAGCTCGTCTCAATGGTCTTGCACCAAATTTTTCGTCATATCCTTTTTCAACCAAAAAATTTCTTGCAGACTTATCTAATTTAATTTCCATTTTATGTTCAGCAATATTATTCATTAAGTCTCTTAACTCAATATCTATAATTTTAAGAATATCTTTCTTGGTAAGAGATCTAAACACAATTGTTTCATCCACCCTGTTTAAGAATTCAGGATTGAATAATTTTTTCATTGCGTTTTCTAAAGTGTTCTTTAAGTTTTCGTGTTTGTTTTCCGTGTTTTCTTCACCAAAACCAAATGAGCCAATTGATTTAATATCCCGGGCGCCTACGTTGGATGTCATGATAATGATTGTATTTTTAAAATCAATCTTTCTGCCGAGGCTGTCGGTTAATATTCCGTCATCAAGTACTTGAAGCAAAATACCATAAATATCGGGATGTGCTTTTTCAATTTCATCAAAGAGTACAACTGAATAAGGACGTCTTCTAACTTTTTCCGTTAATTGTCCGCCTTCTTCGTAACCAACGTATCCCGGAGGTGCACCAACTAATCGGGAGAGAGAAAATTTTTCCATATATTCGCTCATATCAATCCTGATAAGAGCATTTTCCGAATCGAACAAATAACGGGCAAGAGCTTTGCTTAATTCTGTTTTACCAACACCTGTTGGTCCCAAGAAAATAAAACTTCCAATAGGTCTGTGAGGATTTTTCAACCCTGCTCTTGTTCTTCTAATTGCTTTTGTAAGTTTAATAATGGCTTCTTCTTGTCCTATTATTTCTTTACGCAAAGCATCTTCCATATTAAGGAGTTTTTCAGATTCTGTTTGAGCCACTCTGTTCACGGGAATACCTGTCATCATAGCAACAACCGTCGCAATATCTTCTTCAGTTACATCGTGAATTACATCCTTTGTTTTAGCTTCCCACTCATTTTTAACAAGTTCAAGGTCGGATTGAAGATTTCTTTCTTTATCTCTTAATCTTGCTGCTTCTTCGTAATCCTGTCTTTTAACAACAGAAGCTTTTTCTTTTCTTACTTCTTCAATATCTTCTTCAAGGTCCAAAACTTCCTGGGGTACTTCAAAATTACCCATATGTACTCTTGAACCTGCTTCGTCAATTACATCAATAGCTTTATCAGGTAAGTGTCTGTCGGAGATATAACGATTACTTAATTTAACGGCGGATTCAATAGCTGCGTCGGAATATTTTACGTGATGGTGTTCTTCATATTTGAATTTAATGTTTTCAAGAATCTGTAAAGTTTCATTATAATTCGGAGGTTCAACCATAACCTTTTGGAAGCGTCTGTCTAAAGCTCCGTCGGTTTCAATGTGTTTCCTGTATTCATCCAAAGTAGTTGCACCAATACATTGAATGTCTCCTCTTGAAAGAGCAGGTTTAAACATATTTGATGCATCCAATGAACCGGAAGCACCGCCTGCACCAACTATAGTGTGAAGTTCATCGATAAAAAGAATAACGTCTTCTGCTTTCTCAAGTTCATTCATCAGGGCTTTCATTCTTTCTTCAAACTGACCCCGGTATTTTGTACCTGCAACAAGCCCGGTCAGGTCTAAGGTTACCACACGTTTATTTTGTAATATTCTTGGAACCTTCCTTTGTACAATCATTAATGCCAAGCCTTCTGCAATTGCAGTTTTGCCAACACCCGGTTCACCAATAAGTACTGGATTATTCTTTTTTCTTCTACTTAGTATTTGAGTTACTCTTTCTATTTCCATCTCTCTGCCCACAACAGGATCAAGTTTGTCCTCTGCAGCCATTTTAGTTAAATCTCTCCCGAAGTTATCCAGCACCGGTGTTTTTGTTCTTTCTGTTTTTTTATCGGCTCTTACTTTAGAGCTTGATTGAGTCGACGACTCCTTATCGCTAAGCAAGGCATTCAAATCAGAACGGGTAGCGTCATAAGTAACATTAAACTGATGAAGGATCTGCGTTGCAATATTATCTTCATCTCTTAATAATGAAAGTAATAAATGTTCGGTACCTATTACATCAGCTTTATAAATTTTGGATTCTATCTGAGTAATCTTTAAAACTTTTTCTGCTTGTTTAGTTAGGGGGATATTCCCGATCGTTAAGGTACCGCCGGAAGTTCTAACCGTATCTTCGATTGCTTTTTTTAGTTTCATTAAATCACAATCAAGATTTCTCAGAATTTGAACGGCTACACCCTGTCCTTCCCGGATAATGCCAAGAAGAAGATGCTCGGTCCCGATATAATCATGACCTAAACGCAGTGCCTCTTCACGACTTAGTCTTATTACATCCTGAAGTCTATCTGAAAAATTTCCTTCCATTAATCTTTCCTAATTTATTTAGCGATAATTAATATTACTAACAGATTATTTATTACACTATAAATATACAAAATTCATCAAACAAGCAAACGTTTAATATTGCTAATGTAATTAGTATAAATAATCGTTATCTTAAATAATAATCAATAAATATACCAACTTATCATAATATTATTATCGTTGTTTTTAAAAAAAAATCTATATAAGTATAATAAATATTTTACCATGAAAAAAAGTTAGCATCTCTGTAATATTAATACTGTATTAAAATTGTACATTATCTTTCTTAAAATGTTTCTTTTACTATGATTTAACTAGTAACCTTGTTAAATTAGTTCTACTCAAAGTTTAGAATATCTACAGAATTTTAATAACATAAATATCAAGGCTAAATATGGAAGCACTAACAGGACTCTCAATAATTTTAATCATTGCAATTGTACTATTTTTGTTTGTTTTCTTGTACTTTGTACCGATAGGCTTATTTATAACAGCTTATTTTTCAGGTGTAAAAATAAGAATATTTCAAGATTTGGTAGGAATGCGTTTACGTAAAGTTCCTCCTGTAATCATTGTAAGAAGTATGATTACTGCAGCAAAAGCAGGAATTATAGTTGAGGAAGGCAAACTTGAAGCGCATTTTTTAGCAGGCGGTAGTGTTGTTACCGTAATAAATGCACTGGTTTCCGCTGATAAAGCAAACATACACCTTCCTTTTGAGAGAGCGACTGCAATAGACCTTGCAGGAAGAGATGTTTTGGAAGCAGTAAAAATGTCTGTTATTCCTAAAGTTATTGAAACACCTCTTGTTTCAGCTATTGCAAAAGACGGTATCCAATTAAAAGCTATAGCAAGAATTACCGTTAGAACAAATATTGAAAGACTTGTCGGCGGTGCAGGCGAAGCAACTATATTGGCAAGAGTCGGTGAAGGAATTGTTTCTACTATCGGTTCAAGTTTAACTCACAAAGAAGTTTTAGAAAATCCAGATGCAATTTCAAAAACCGTTTTGGCAAAAGGTTTGGATTCCGGAACAGCATACGAGATATTATCAATTGATATTGCAGATGTTGATATAGGTGAAAATATTGGAGCAAAACTGCAAACCGACCAAGCAGAAGCGGATTTAAAAGTAGCCCGTGCCAAAGCAGAAGAAAGAAGAGCTTCTGCTGTTGCTCTTGAGCAAGAAATGACGGCAGAAGTTGCAAGACAAAGAGCAAAAGTAGTTGAGGCAGAAGCCGAAATCCCAAAAGCTATGGCAGATGCTTTTAGAAATGGTAATTTTGGTGTTATGGATTATTACAACTTGAAGAATATTCAATCAGACACAGAGATGCGTGAATCTATTGCAAAGCCTGAACAAAAGAAAAAAGATACTAATACATAATGGATAAGTTTTTCGAAGTATTAATCTATTTGTTTATTATTGTCAGCTTCATCAATTCTTTTTTAAAGAAAAAGAAGAAGAAGGAACAAAAGAATCAGAAAGCTAATGAAACACCGGTTTATCAAAACCAAACAAAAGAAACTGATTTTGATGTAAAAAAAGAAGAACCTTCAGGGAAAGATATATTAGAGGAAATTCAAACCTTGTTCAATCCTCCTATTAATAAACCCAAAGAAGATGATCAAGAGGCTTTTGGTGAATTATGGAAGACCGAATCTTATAAAGAGCATTACAAAAAAGATGATTATCACCAACCTACTAAATCCGAACACGAAATGGTTCCCGGGGAACATTCCGTTACTTTAAGCGAGCGTGGATTATTAGAAGTTGAAAAACCCAAAGATATAGTTGTAACCAGGCTGTTAAATAATTCGGATGATCAAAGAATTGATTATCAAACATGTATGCCAAACATTTCTCTTTCTCAACTGAAAGATGAAATGAGACATAGAGACTCATTAAAAAGATTTATTGTTATATCAGAAATATTAGGGAAACCCAAAGCACTGCGTAGATGACACAAAAGAAATATAGGCTAAAAAGATTAAATAAAACGGGCTTAATACATCAAACATTTGATGAAGCCCGTTTTGTAATTAATTATAAAAATGAATTAAACGAATCTCAGTATGAAGCTGCTTCGGCCGTTGAAGGCGCTTATTTAATTATAGCCGGTGCCGGTACAGGTAAAACCAGGACACTTGTTTACAGGGTTGCAAGACTTGTTGAACTCGGTTATGATCCGAAATCAATCTTACTTTTAACTTTTACGCGCAAAGCAGCAAACGAAATGATGAACAGGGCATCGGTTCTGCTTGACAAAAGATGCTCAAAAATTAGAGGCGGTACTTTCCATTCCTTTGCAAATTTAACATTAAGGAAATACGCTAAAGCAGCCGGGTTAGCATCTAACTTTACAATCTTAGACCAAGGAGATACAGGCGATGTAATAAATTTAATCCGCACTCAATCCGGTTTGGTAACGGATAAAAAAAGATTCCCCAAAAAAACGACACTACTAAAAATATATAGCTTAAGCATTAATAAGGATAAACCTATTTCAGAAATTGTTGAACAAGAATATCCTCACTATAGAAATCTGCTTCCTCAAATATTAGAGATTAATAAAAT
>DRJC01000371.1 GCA_011052365.1 Ignavibacteria bacterium | reverse complement strand
ATTGTCATTTCGAAGGAGTCTTCGACTGAGAAATCTTTCACTTTTGTTGAAAAAAGATTTCTCCCTCCGGTCGAAATGACACTGGTGATAGTTCTGCAACAGACCCTAAAGGCAACGGAAATATTTAAGTTTTTCATATTTAATAAAAGTACCTTATAATTAGAATAGAGTCACCTGTTTTAGTCGGTGCTTTTTTCGGCGGACAAATTTTGGGAAAGGTATTAAACAAAAAGCTCGACAAAATTAATTTTCTAACGATATCTTCCTGTATTGTAATGGACGTAATTAGAAACTATCAATTAATATTCAAGAAAGACTAATATTTTCAAACAGCAACTCTCTTTTTCCTTTTTATTCGAACTAAAATCGCTAAGAAAAAAATCAATAGTATTCCTGTAATAAGTAATGTATAATCCTTAAAGTGAAAGCCTTCTTTTAACTTAACCGGCTGATTATTACCCCAAATAACAAAAGCACTCCAAAAATAGGGATTAGGTGATCCTTTTTTTATGAATTTAATTTTTGCCAATCTTAGTGCATCGGATTTACTCTTTCCCTCACTTAAAAATTCGTAAAAATATTTCATCAATTGGGATGTGTATTTGTCGTTTACTTCCCATAATGATACCATCACGCTTTTAGCACCGGCTTCAAAAAAAGCTTTTGTCATTCCAAGCACACCTTCAGATTTGTCGACCTTGCCAAGCCCGGAACTGCAGGAACTTAAAACAACAAGATCACTATTAAGATGCAACCCGACAATCTCGTTAAGTTCTAAGAAGCCATCATTTTTTTTATCATTTTCATTAGAGAAGAAAATTACGGGCTGTTTATCATCCAAAAATGAATGGGTTGAAAGGTGAATAAGTTTGCTATTACCTGCGTTTAACTTAAAGTTTGTCTCTGTTGCATTGTTACCTTCCAGAGTTTTATCTACATGGATAATGTTACTAATATCATTTATTTCTTGGAGGGAATATTTTAACGGAAGAAATCCGGCAGTTTTACTGAGCAGGCTTCTTCTTGTTGCAAATTCGTTACTTTTATTATTTATGAAAGGATCGCCGACAACGAGAACCTTTCCATTATTTTTCAAATTATTTTCTTTTTGTTTAAGATAAGTGTGAGCGGACGAGGTGTATAAAACACTGTAATCGAAAATCAGAAAATTTTTATCTGAATAACTGAAATCACTGTACGACGAATCATACTTTGTTACTAAAAATTCGATTGGGAAAGACTGCACATTAAATGAAGGAGAAAAAATTATTTTTTCTCCTTTCGGAATATCTTTTATAACCGGGGAAAAGACTTTCTTAAATAAATTATATGCTGCTTTTGTATTAAATGAAAACAGGTCTTGATTGAAAGATGCTCTGTTATTGATTTTGCTGTTGTAATAGGGTGAAATATCTTGTATTAATTTTAACAGTTCACTGCGGGTTAAATTTATGGTGTAATAGTTAAAATTATATTTATTAATGTAAAACAAATAAGTTCTATCTTTTGAGCTGTATAACGATATAATATTTTCATCATCTTCAAGACCGTTTTGAATTTGAGATAGACTTAAAACGTTATTGTTTTTAAAATAATTCTTTAAGCCCGGAATTGACTTTGAAATACGAGACTTTAAGGCATAGAGTTTTGTTTTTATTGAATCTATTTGTCCGCTGTTATATAAGCCCGAACTTAACATCCAGCTATAATCATAAAGTTTATTTAGCACCTGCTTATCTTTGATAAGTGAACGGATTTTCAAATCATCCAATGTTTGCTGTGTATTTCTTGATCTTGAATTGTCTATTAATTCAAATGCTTTTTTATAATTACCGTGTTTAATCAGAAAATCCGCATAAGCATTATATACATTTTCTTTGCTGGAGTAATATGAGATTTGTACATCTGTATTTGTAAATAATGGATTTGAGATTTTTATAATTAAATCATTTGCTTTTGCAAAATAACTCCCGGCTTTTTTTGGCTCATTTATTCTTTCATTTATTTTTGCCAATAAATATAGTGCTTCAATTTGCAGGTTGTATTCTTTTAATCTTTCTGCAATTTTAAGTGCATTAAGAAAATTAGTTTTAGCTTTGTTAAATAGTTTTTTTCGTTTATCGATTTTACCCTGAAGTACATATTGACGTGCTTTTAAATAATCAAAATTATTTTTAATAATTATGGGGCTTACATTTCTTAGCGCTAAACTTGCCTTTTTTGTTTTATTCTGAATAAAATATATCGCTGTTAGGTCTAATGCCGCCAGTGCTTCGTTATAACTGTCTCGATCTTTTTTGGCTAATATTAATGCTGTCCTAATTGATTCTGAAGCTTTGTTCAATTGATCAAGACTTATATAAACACGTCCCAGTTTTTGATAAATATCTGCCTTTGAATAAGTGTCATTTATTTTTTCATAAAACTTAATTGATTTTTTATAATACTCAAGTGCTTTGTCGGCATTATTAATGTTGAAATTTAAAGCCCCTAATCCAGAGTTAATTTCAGCAGTTAGGGAAAGTTCTTTTATTTGTGAAGAAATAGCTCCGGCTTTTTTATAGTACTTAAGTGCTTTTGAATAATCGGATAAGTTAGTGTAGGCATCGGCTATACCGAGCAGGTTCATTGCAAGTGATCTTTTGTTTGAACCCGAATATTTAATACCCTCATTAAAAAAATTCATTGCGGAATTATATTCAAATAACCGCATATAAAGTTTGCCGATGTTGTTGGCAATTAATGCGAGCCTGTAATTATTATTTGTCAGTTTATATATATCAAAACTGTCTAAATAATTTTCTCTTGCATCAATCAATTGACTTGTAAATGTAAAAGACACACCCAGTTCTGAAAGAGCAAATGCCTTTGTTTCGTAATCACCAATATTATTTGCTAAGGTTATTGCATTTGAAAATCCCGTTCTTGCCTTTCCGGTGTTTCCCGACATATCATCCAGTATTGCGATATCAACAAGTGCGATAGCTTTGGTTTGGTTATCATTAATTTTATTAGCTATATCAAAACCTTTTCTGTACAAGGTAAGAGCTTTGTTGTGATTACCCGATAAAAAGGACAAAGAACCTTCCGCTAATAATTTTTTATTAATTATCCAGCCATCACCTTTTATTTTATTTAATGCAGAAAACGCTTTGGGATAATCTCCTAAATTTCTGTAAATGTATGAAAGTTTATAACTAATTAATGGCTGTGTTTTGTGGTTCTTTAAATATGAATTTAAGAAAGCAAGAGACTTTTCATATTTGCCTTTTGCATAATTTATTAGACTCAACAGGTAATCTTTTAAGGGGTTATCTTTCTTTTTTATTTCCTTTAAAAGATTTTCTAAATTATTACTCGCCCTGGCTGAAAATATAAGTTCATCAAAATAAGGCAGATATGTTATTCCGGGTTTAAATATAGAATGCAACTCTTCATACATTCTATTAAATTTCATTTGTTTTTTTAACAGCAAAGAAAAGAGATACCTGCTATAAAAAGTCTTATCTAATTTATCTAATGTTTTAATTTCATTATCGATTGATATTTTATTATTCAATATATAACGGCTGTATGAGTCGATATCATTTTTCGTCCAGCCGTTTTTTTTGACTTTAATTATTAATGAATCGGAATTATAAAAGGAATTATTTTCTCGGCGTGTTTTATGTGT
>DRJC01000370.1 GCA_011052365.1 Ignavibacteria bacterium | reverse complement strand
TTGAAAACAGAAATTTTTTGATAAAACGGGATGATTTAACCGGCTCACTTTTAAGCGGTAATAAAGTGAGAAAATTAGAATACCTTCTTCACGAAGCAAAAAGGAAAAGAGCCGAATATATTTTTACGTGCGGTGGTGAACAGTCGAATCATTCGCGTGCGGTTGTTATTGCGGCAAAGAAATTAGGACTCAAAGTAAAATTATTTCTTTGGGGAAAAGATTCACAATCAGCTAAAGGTAATTTGTTTTTAGACAAATTTTTCGGTGCTGAAATATCGTATTTAAATAAAGAAAATTATTCCGATGTAAATAACATTATGCAGGAAGAAGCTGAAGCCTTAAAGGGAAAAGGTAAAAAAGTTTATGTAATTCCTGAGGGAGGTTCCAATGCTTTGGGAATTTGGGGTTATATTTCTTTTGTTGATGAATTAAGCAAACAGGTCGATTTAAAAAATATTAAAGGCATTCTTTCGGCTTCCGGCTCGGGTGGAACTGCAGCCGGTTTGTTGGTCGGAGTATCTTTATTAAAACTGCCTGTAAAAATTTATGCGGTAAATGTTTTATATTCAAAAGACGTGATAAGAAAAAAAATTCTAAATTTGGCGGAAGGATGTATTTACGAATATGACCTATCTTGTAAATTGGATGAATCCAAATTGGAAATATTGGACGGATATTCAGAGGAAGGCTACAAAAATATTGAAAAGAAAAAATTAAAACTAATAAAGAGCTTTGCCCAATCTTCGGGAATATTATTAGACCCTGCTTATACAGGCAAAGCATTTGCTGCTTATTATGAAAACTTTTTAATGAAAAGAAAAGGGATGAACGTAATATTTGTTCATACCGGCGGGATGTTTGGTGCATTTGCTAAAAACAAAGAGTATCTCGCTGTATAATTATTACTTTGCCTTAGTATGTTTTTAGATTTATTTTAATATAATGGATTTTAATTAGTAAGGAGTTGAACTGAAATGGAAGATCAGAAAATAAGAGTTTTAGTTGCGAAAGCAGGTTTGGACGGACACGATAGGGGAGCGAAAGTAATTGCCGCTGCTCTTAGAGATGCAGGAATGGAAGTCATTTATACAGGCTTAAGACAAACCCCGGAAATGATAGTTGAAGCTGCACTGCAGGAAGATGTGGATGTAATAGGAATAAGCATTTTGTCGGGTGCCCATTTAACAATACTTCCCAAAATATTAAACTTGATGAAAGAGAAAGGATTGGATGATGTTCTTTTAACCGGCGGCGGAATTATTCCCGAAGAAGACATTGCCAAATTAAAAGAAATGGGCGTAGGCGAACTGTTTACACCCGGTGCACACACAACTCAAATTGCCGAATATATAAAAACTTGGAGGAAGGAAAATCCGAGGAAATAAAAAAATAATAAAAGAAATGACAATTTCTGATTGCTCTGCCATATCGATTCGGCTTTAGCCGGAGAGATATCTTGTCTTGTAATGTTAAAGTGAAAGATTTCTCCCTCCGGTCGAAATGACAGAATAATTATGGAATGAAAAAAAAGAGTATTTGTCATATCTTCCAAAGGAACGGTTATGCCGGAAGGAGTCTTCGACTGAGATATCTTTTCTGTTTGTATTGGAGGGAAAGATTTCTTCCACTAATTTTAATGATATCTTTTTTGTAAAGTGATGAGCTTGCCTGTCCGATAGGCAGGGTTCATCGCTCTCTCTTTCTCTTGTTTGCTTTTGAGCGAGCAACTGCTCGCTTTACATTTTGCATTCACATTGTAAAGCGATGAGGTTCATCGCTCCCTCTCTTTTGTTGTTATCTAGCGAGTAACCTGTCTACTGCAAAGGCAAGCCTGCTCGCTTTATACACTATATCAAACTGTTGCCACTGACCATTCAGTGGCAGAACAATCCCCCATATTTTACCCATTATTGAAAAAAACATATTAAGTCTTATCTAAAAAAAAATGTAACATTATGAGCAGCGGTTGTTGTTAAATCTCATTGTGATACGAAAAGCCTACATAAAATCTTAAAAATCAATCTTTTCTAATGGCATATCAATTGAGATATGTTTGTGATATGAACATAAGATTTACAAATAAATTAAAAATCTTATTTACTCTTATTTTCTTTTTAGGATTGAACCAATTAAATTTTGCTGTTGTTGCAACGGAAGGTGGTTATTCGAATAAAACATCAGTCTTTCAAGGCGAAACTTTAAAATTTTATATTTCAACTTCTTCAACATCATATCAAATTAAAATATACAAATTAGGTGAAAATGCCGGATTAATTTTCACATCTTCATCAATTCAAGGAGGGCTTCAATATATTCCCCCCGATGCTTATAAAAATGGTTCTAATTGGGCAAAAAGTTTTGAAATAGTAATACCGAATGATTGGGAACCAGGCGTATACAGGGCTGTTTTTCCTGTCTCCGGCGTGCAATACGAAAACAGCGGGGAAATAATTTTTGCGGTTAAAACTCCAAATTTAGGTTCGTTTTCAAAGATTGCAGTAATTCTAACAGTCAATAATTGGAACGCATATAATAATTTTGGCGGTAAAAGTTTATACAATTATAACTCCACAAACTCACAGAAAGCTATCAAAGTTTCATTTGACAGACCGTTTACTTTCAGCAGCATTTCAGATTTTCATAACTGGACCGAAAAATTAATTAATTGGTTTGTAACCGAGAATGTAGTTGCCGAATATATTACAAATGTGGACTTATACCAGGACCCGAACCTGCTGTCAAATTATGATGTAGTTATAGATGTAGGTCATGATGAATATGTTACTCTCCCGGAAAGAAATCAGGTTCAGAATTTTGTTAATAACGGCGGAAGATTAATGATCTTATCCGGTAATACATATTGGTGGCAAGTCAGACTTGAAAACAATGGAAGAACCATGGTTGGTTATAAAGACCCTTATAAAGACCCGGAGCTTGGAGTAAATGATAAAGTTGTTACAACAAGATGGTATGATTATCCCCTTTATAACCCGGAGACAAAATTAACGGGTGTGACCTTTAGAGAGGGCGGTGTTGTAAATAATAAAGACGACGGGACTTTACTAAAATCTAAAGGTTACGGTGATTTTGCAGTTTATAACTCTCACTATTGGGTATACAATGGAACAGGTCTTAAAGACGGGGATGAGTTTGGATATGATGCAAGCATAGTGGGAGTAGAGGTTGACGGTAACGATTTTACCTGGCAGAATGGAATTCCGACTGTAACCGGTAAAGATCAAGTGCCCGTTAACTTTAGAATATTAGGGCTTTCTCCTGCTGCTAACAAAGCAGATTACCAGTATGGACACGCAGTTATGGGATTGTATTATAACAAAAATGGAGGAGCCGTATTTACTGCTTCAACTATGAATTGGGCTAAAGGGCTGCCGAATGATGCGGACGTACAAAAAATAACTCACAATGTTTTAACTCAATTTTTGAAAAATACTTTTCCCCCGGAAATTATTTCCTGGTCGCCTGGTGTAACCGTACCAAAAACTATAAATAAAGAATCTGTTTTTATAAATGATAGAAATAATATCTCTCTTTCAAACCCTTCGTTAAATTTTCATATAAATGCTGCGGATCCGGGAGGGGGAACTATAAATTATTTTTGGAAAATAAACGGTAACAAAGTCAACAATTCCGATTCGTCTGATTTTGTTTTTAATAATACTGTTCCACCCGGAGTTTATACCGTAACTGCTTTTGTATATAACTCCACGGATACTTCTCAAATCACCTGGAAAGTTACTACTGATAACCCCGTAACATATTACACAGTAAGCGGGACTTTGGTTTATGATAATATATCGGCTTCACTTTTGTTAAATGTTACCGTTACACTTACCCCTGTAAATAACGGAAATAGTTTTACTTCAATAACCGATACAAACGGAAATTATAGTTTTAATAATGTACTGCCCGGTAATTATAATTTATCTGCAAGTTCGTCAAATCAGTTCCCGGTTAATTATGTAAATGCGACGGATGCATTGCTTGTTGCACGGTAT
>DRJC01000369.1 GCA_011052365.1 Ignavibacteria bacterium | reverse complement strand
AAAGTAGGATGCTTTATTGAAAAGGATGGATTGGTCTTTACAAATTCCGTTTCATCTTTTAAAGATTTTCTTAAACAAAAAGCCAGGCATACTTCAACTTCTTTTTATTACCTTCCCAAGCACAAAATTTCATTAACATTTTGGCATTTAACAAATTTATTTTTGTTATTTACACCATTACTTATTTGGTTTAATAGTGTTTTCATAATCTTTTTCTTGGGTAAAATTTTAATTGATATAATGTTAATAAAAAAGATGCAAAGGCTGGTTAGTTATAATTTTAATTTTGGAGAGATTATATATTTGCAAATTATTTATGAGCTGTTACTAATCGTAAATATTTTTAATTCCAAATTATCAAATATAAAATGGAAAGGATAAAGTTGTTAAAGTTAATTTGATTTATGTTTCAAAACATCTATTTTATAAAAATAAATTTTTAAGGTTATATGGATTACAAAGAACTAACAGGTAAAGCGCTCAAAGCCAAAGAGGTTTCACTTCCTACGTATTCCAATTTTCACGTCGGTGCTGCGGTATTAACTGATAATAATAAGATTTATTCAGCAGGAAATATTGAGTCTAGTTCTTACAGTTTAACAATGTGCGCCGAAAGAACTGCGATTTTTAAAGCTATATCGGAAGGCGAGAGAAAATTTAAAGCGATTGCAATTGCAAGTGATTTAGATGGATTCTGTTCTCCTTGCGGAGCGTGCAGACAGGTAATTAATGATCTTTGCGGTGAAATAGATATTGTGCTCGTAAATAAAAACAAAGAAACAAAAATATATAAAACCTCTGAAATGCTTCCACATGCTTTCAGCGATGATGATTTAAAATAAAATTTGGAAATAATATTTTACTATGATGGAATTTACCCCCCACTCAGTTCCTAAAAATACCGGATGGATTGAAGTAATTGCCGGTTGTATGTTCAGCGGAAAAACCGAAGAACTAATTAGAAGATTAAGAAGAGCGAAAATCGCCAAACAAAACGTAAAAATATTTAAACCGAAAATTGATACAAGATATTCAGACAAAAAGATAGTCTCTCACAGCGAGCAATCATTACCTTCCGTTTTACTCGAAGATATTAATGATGTAATTGAACTTTCAAAAGACGCACAAGTAATTGGGATTGATGAGGCACAATTTTTTTCAAACGATATTATCGATATTTGCAACCAATTAGCCGGCAACGGAAAAAGAGTAATTGTTGCCGGACTTGATCAAGACTATAGAGGTATCCCGTTTGAACCGATGCCACAACTTTTATCAATTGCTGAATATATTACAAAAACATTGGCAATCTGTGTGGAGTGCGGAAACCCCGCTGATAAGACACAAAGAAAAACAGAATCATCCGAACGAGTTATTGTCGGCGCTTCAGATATTTATGAAGCACGATGTAGAAAATGTCATTACATTCCCGAAGAAAAATAATGGATTAAAATGAATATTATCAGAGGAATTATAGGTATAGGAATAATCATTGGTATTGCATACCTCCTTTCAAATAACAAAAAGAAAATTAATTGGAGACTTGTTTTAAGTGGACTTGGTATTCAATTAGTCTTTGCAATTTTTATACTTAAAGGAGATAGCTTAGGACGTTTCTTTCCTCCGTTGGGATGGGTAAAAGATTTCTTTTACTGGATAAGCGGTTTCTTTGTTGTTGTGCTGAATTTTACAACCGAAGGTGCAGAATTTGTGTTTGGTAATTTGGCAATAGGTGCCGGTAATCCCGGAAGCCTTGGTACTTTCTTTGCTTTTCAAGTATTACCGACAATAATCTTTTTTGCAAGCCTGATGTCCATACTTTACTACCTTGGTATTATGCAGAGAGTTGTTCAAGGGATGGCTTGGGTAATGGCAAAGATTATGGGAACAAGCGGTGCCGAATCGCTTTCATGTACGGCAAATATTTTTGTGGGACAAACTGAAGCCCCGTTGATGATTAAACCTTATTTAAAAGGAATGACAAAGAGTGAAATTCTAACTATAATGGTCGGCGGAATGGCAACAATTGCCGGCGGTGTAATGGCTGCATATATTCAAATTCTCGGTTCATCTTATGCCGAATCTTTGGGCATACCGTTAGTACAGGCTCAACATTTGTTTGCTACCCAGTTATTAGGTGCAAGTGTTATGGCTGCCCCTGCTGCCTTGTTAATCTCAAAAATTATTTACCCGGAAGTAACCGAACCTGAAACAAAGGGATCCGTAAAAATAGTTGTTGAGAAAAATGCTTCTAATGTTATTGAATCTGCAGCAAACGGCGCATCCGAAGGTTTGACCCTTGCATTAAATGTTGCTGCAATGTTAATAGTTTTTATAGCGTTAATTGCTCTTGCAAATTATTTATTGGAGGGTTTGGGAAACATTACCGGGCTAAATCCTATGCTAATTTCAACCTACGGACAACCTCTTAATTTTCAATTGGTGATTGGATTTGTGCTACAGTATCTTGCTTATGGAATCGGTGTCCCCTGGCAAGATTCACTTAACTTTGGAGGCTTGTTGGGAACAAAGATAGTTCTGAACGAATTTGTGGCATATCTTGAATTGGGGAAAATGATTACATCAAAAGTTATGGTGGATCAAAAAGGAATTTTGATGGCAACTTATGCTCTTAACGGTTTTGCTAATTTCAGTTCCATCGCAATTCAAATAGGCGGCTTGGGACCTTTGGCTCCTTCGCGTAAGTCTGATATTGCAGCATTAGGGATAAAGGCTGTAATCGGCGGGTCTCTTGCTACTTTAATGACCGCAACCCTTGCAGGACTCCTTTTCTAAATTTTTTAATTATAAGTTTGATAGATTTAAATTTCAAATATAGTGAGCTAATAGAAGTTTTATCCGACGAAGCGCCATTCACTCCGGACATTGCCTTAATCCTTGGAAGCGGTTTGGGGGACTTTGCAGATAGAATTGAAAAAT
This sequence comes from Ignavibacteria bacterium, assembly GCA_011052365.1. Lineage (GTDB taxonomy): Bacteria > Bacteroidota > Ignavibacteria > Ignavibacteriales > Ignavibacteriaceae. Next base: position 39,637 of record DRJC01000369.1, on the reverse strand, counting down.
TGAAAACTATCTCTTCAACTTCCCTTCCGGGTTATCCCCCTTCAACCATAGTAGGACACGAAGGAAAAATACATTTTTGCAGGTATGCTGAAAAAAACATTTTAATTTTCCAGGGAAGGATCCATTTTTATGAGGGCTATCAACTTAGTCAATGTTTAATACCTGTTTTTATTTCATATAAACTGGGAATAAAAAAAATATTTTTAACTAATGCTGCGGGCGGTGTAAACTTAAATTTCAATTCCGGTGACTTAATGTTAATAACCTCATTCAACGGAATTAATATTAAAAAAGAATTGACAAATTTTATAGGTGTATCTACTATTGAAGGAAAAAATAATTTTCAAAATTTTCCTTCTGTATCATTGAATAATATTATCAGAAAAGCTGCATTGGAATCTAATATTTCTTTAAAAGAAGGTGTGTACTGGTTCAATAAGGGACCTGCCTACGAAACCCCTGCCGAGATTCAAATGGTTGGCAAAATGGGAGGAGATGCAGTTGGAATGTCGACTGCTCACGAAGCGGTTTTTGCAGCATATCTTGGACTTGAAACTTCATCGGTTTCTCTAATTACAAATATGGCTGCAGGGATTTCACCAAATAAACTTTCACACAAAGAAGTAACGGACACAGCAAATTTGGCTAAGGATAAATTTGAAAGTTTGGTTAAAAACATTTTAAAACTGATATAATTATAGTTATTTCCTTCAGCTTAAATTTTATTATTAAAAGAAAGACTCATAGAAAATTATATTTTAAGTTGATTTTATTTTTGTGATTTTAAACCTGCTTGCCGACAAGTTAGGTTTACTTAATGATCAAAATATATAGATGTTGAAAAAATTTCGGTAAAACAATAATCTCAATATTTCAGAAGTTTCAAAAGATTTATTCCTACCAATTGGAAGCCTTTTTTGATTGACTTTCAAGCCTTTTACGAGTAATTTTACCAGATAATTTATTTTCAAATTTTTTAATTCGAACTAACATAATATGAAAGAATACAGATTCACAATAATCCTTATTTTAGGTGCGATTGCATTAAGTTTTTATCTTCTTTACCCCACTTATGAAAATTATCAGAACAATAAAGGAATAGAAAAAGTTGTAAGTGAAAGAAAAATTGAATTAAAAGAATCACAACCTAACCTACCGGAAGATAAAGTTAATAAAGAGTTAAAATTAGTAGAAGACAGCATCAAAGCATCTAATCCGGCAATTGAAGCAACAAAATTAAAAAGTATAAAACTTGGTCTCGATCTTCAGGGCGGTATGCGAGTTGTTCTTGAAGTAAATACCGGTAAATTGTTGGAAAAACTTGCAAAAAATCCTGATGCTACTTTTCACAAAGTTATTACTAAAGCAGAAAAAGAAGCTGCTATTTCAAATGAATCTGTGGTAGATATAGTTGCAAAAATGTTGCAAGATAAAGGCATCCGTCTTAGCCGTTATTTTGGTTCGGTAAGGGATAAAGACAGTAAAATAATAGATAAACTAAATCAAAATTCAGACGACGCTGTAACAAGAGCGATGGAAATTATCAGAAACCGTGTCGATCAATACGGTGTTTCCGAACCTTCTATTCAGAGACAAGGAAGCAGGAGAGTTATTGTGGAACTTCCGGGTATTGCAAGAGAAGAAGAGGCTAAACAACTGCTTCAGGGTACTGCACTTCTTCAATTTAGTCTTGTAAAAGATGCTCAAACAACCATAAATATAATGCAAAAAATTGATGATGTTTTAGCCGGAAAAAATGACTCTACATCAAACAAATCAAAAAATGATTCTACTGTAGCTGCAAATGACAGTTTAGACAATCAGCAATTATCACCGGAAGAGTTTGCCAAAAAACATCCCTTCTTCTCAATTGCATTAATTAACCCTCAGGCAAAAACAGCAGACGCATACGTAAGTGAAGATAATAAAGCTAAACTTCAGTTTATGTTAAACAAACCTGAAGTTAAAGCAGTAATTCCGAACAATGTTGAATTTCTATTTTCTGCTAAATCTTTTGGAAAGCAAGATGGAAAATCAATATATAAACTTTATTTAGTAAACAAGAAGCCTGAACTTACAGGTGGTGTTATTACTGATGCTCAAGCAACCATTGATCCGAATACTTCTAGCGCAATTGTCAATATGCAGATGAACAGTGAAGGTGCAGCAGAATGGGCAAGAATTACAGGAGCAAATATCGGTAAAAGAATAGCAATAATTCTTGATGGAGCCGTTTATTCAGCACCAAATGTAATAAATAAAATACCGAGTGGTAATTCACAAATTACCGGTATGGCAAATATGGAAGAGGCTAAATTATTAGAAATTGTACTTAAAGCAGGTGCCTTACCGGCTCCGGTTTCAATTATTGAAGAAAGAACCGTTGGACCATCATTAGGTGAGGATTCGATTAAAGCAGGTTTTAAATCAGTTTTAATTGGTTTCTTTCTTGTTGCCTTATTTATGATTTTTTATTATAAGAGAGCAGGTCAAATTGCTGCTGCATCTTTATTATTTACAATTTTATTTATACTGGGTGTGCTGGCAGGCTTTGGGGCTACATTAACACTTCCAGGTATAGCAGGTATTATTTTAACAATAGGTATGGCGGTTGATGCCAACGTGCTTATATATGAAAGAATCAGGGAAGAAATGGCAACAGGTAAAACCGTAAAAGCATCTGTTGACAGCGGTTTTGAAAAAGCAAATTCAGCCATTATTGATTCAAATATAACAACATTCCTTACCGGTATTATTCTTTATCAATTTGGTTCGGGTCCGGTGCAAGGTTTTGCACTAACACTTATGATTGGTATAGTAGCAAGTTTATTTAGTGCGCTTGTTATTGTCAAATTGATATTTAATATTATGGTAACTAAAGGAATGAAAATTACTCTCGGATAAAAACGCGTAGGAGCAGATAAATAAATGCAGTTATTCAATAACATTAAAATTGATTGGTTAGGTAAAAGAAAAATATTTTACTTTGTTTCAGTAGGGTTATTTTTAATTGGTTTGTTCAATGTAATATTTAGAGGTTTTCACTTTGGAATTGATTTCAAAGGTGGTACTGAAATTGTATTACAATATAATAAGCCGATTGAAATTAGCAAAATTAGAGATATAGTAGAAAATGTAGAATTAGGAAATCTAGAAGTTAAAACATTTGGCGGCGAAACCGGTGTGCTTTTAAGAACCGACCTTCAAAATCTACCTGCAAAAATATACCCTAAGGTAGTTGCTAATATTGAAAGGGAAATAAACCTATTTTATCCGGGGCTACCAAAGAAAGTTGTTGATTCAACACTTTCTTCCATTACATACGAACTGCCGAACCACGATACTACAACGGCACTCATTTCTAAATTATTTAATGCCGGCTACCAGGCAGGTAAAGTATCCGAATCGTTAGATAATAAACAAATGGTTGTCAACGTAGGAATTTCTGAATGGATAAAAGAAAACCTTAGAGGTAAACTTGCCGGAAATAAATTTAAAATAATTAAAGAAGATCGTGTCGGACCAAAAATAGGTAAGGAATTAAAAGAAAATGCTATGGTGGCAATCTTCTTTTCATTGTTAGCTATATTAGTTTATTTGGCATTTAGGTTCAAATTTATTTTTGCATTAGGTGCTGTTCTTGCTCTCTTTCACGATGTTTTAATTACACTTGGTCTTTACGCAGCGTTATACGGAGTAATACCGGGCTTAAACCTCGACATTGATTTAACCGTAGTGGCTGCATTTTTAACATTAGTCGGATACTCGGTTAATGATACGGTTATTGTATTTGACAGAGTTAGAGAAAACTTGAAAATTCATAAGACAATGCCTCTAATTGACATATTAAATATGAGTGTTAACAGAACGATGAGTCGTACAATATTAACCGGTGGAACAACTCTCTTAACAACCTTTGTATTGTTATTATTTGGCGGTGAGGTACTTCGTGCTTTTGCTTTTACTTTATTCTTTGGAATAATTATCGGTACATACTCATCAATTTTTGTTGCAAGTGCCTTGGTTTTAGAATATGCAATGAAAAAGAAAAAGAAAATACAGTTTTAATTTTATTATCCAACTTTTAAAAAAAACCCAATCAACTTTAATTGATTGGGTTTTTTTTAATGTGAAAAGATTTTTACTTTTTATTCAAAATTTTATATATATTTTTAAAATACTTATCTAAAATGCCTTTATCCCAATTTACGGGATTGTTTATTATATATTCCTGAATAAAATAAAATTCCCTTTCATCTCTAATGATTCTATCGTGATGCCTTGATTGTGATTGCCATTTGAATCCGGGATTTATTTTTCTAGCTTCGAATGTTACACGTCCCTTAAACCACCGGATTATTTTTGATACCGGAGTTAAACGTAGGAATTTCATTTATGAAATTATCTTCATTAATTATAATAATACCATGAAATCTATAAGAATTTGATAAATCAAATTCCTACTTTACTTTTACAACCACTAACGTCATATCATCATTAGGTTCGGTATTTCCCCTGAATTTTTTAACCGATTCGAATATTGTGTTTACTTGCTCATTAGCTTTTCTATCAGCAATTTTATTAAGGATTGAAGTAAGTCTGTCATCATCAAAAAGCTCTGCTTGTTCGTTCATTGCTTCGGTAATTCCATCTGAAAAGAACACAAAAGATTCCCCGCTTTTTATTGGTATCTCGTCCTGCACGAGAGTCTTTTCAAATAACTCACCTTTGTCTAACCCCACACCTAAACCCTGACTTTGATATTTCTCAATTTTGCCGTCTCTATAAACATACAACGGCATATGCCCTGCACGACAAAAAGTTAATGTTTTTTTGTTGTAATCAAATAACCCAAGGGACATAGTTATAAACGAATTTCTTTCTATCGAATCGTAAAACTTTCGGTTTATTTCAATCAGTATTTCTTTAGGAGATTTATTGGATGTACAGGCAAATTGAATCATTGTTTGAACCTTCGTCATATACAATGATGCAGGTAATCCTTTACCCGAAACATCACCTATTATTACAAAGAGCTTTGAGCTATCGTTATCAACAGGAATAAGATCAAAATAATCCCCGCCTATTTTCATAGCCGGAATCATTTCACCCCAGACATCAAGCCCGTCAACAGCAGGTATACGTTTTGGAAGAAGTCCTTGTTGAATATTTCTTGCTAAATCTAATTCTTTCTCAATCTTCAGCTTTTCCGTTTCTGTTTTATATAATCTCGCATTTTCAATAGAAATAGCGGATTGATTGGCGGTTGCACAAAGTAATTCAATATCTTTACCGGCAAATTGGGCTCCGGAATGTTTAAGCCCGAACATTAACAAACCAACAATCTTTGACTTCATTCTCATTGGAATAATTGTATAAATTCCTTCGGCATTTAGTGAATCAACAATATCGGGGAAAACTAAATCAAAATTTTCTCTATCTATAACAAGGCTATTAGAAACAAGGCTTTTTTGTTTTACGTAATTTGCTAAGTTTTTGCTGTTTATCTTAATATCTTTATTATTGATCCCTACGTTCTTCATTAAAGTAAGATCATTGTTTTTTAGATCTTTAATAAAAATTCCAAATTTATCTATCTTAAGTCCTTCAACAAATGTTTCAGTCATCGAGTTTAAAATATTATCTAAACCAACAAGTGTGGTTACATCAGAACTGAATTTAATAAGCATCTTTCTATAAGCGAATTGTTCCGGGTAAAATTTTGCAGTAATAAATTCTTGAAATTTATCTTTTGAAGATTGAAAAATAACAGCAAAAATAACGAACAATACACCGGCAACTAAACCCTGATAATCTGTGCTGATTGCTTTGCTGATGCTTTGCCCCATAACATATATTATTAAGAAATAAACAGCAGCCAAAGAAAGAGTAGCAGCGCCGTAAGTAATAGTATTTTTTACAACACTGCTTACATCCATCAATTGATATTTATAAATTGAATAACCAAAAGCCAAAGGAACAAGTGTAATCAGAACAATCGGCATATAATATTCAGGAGAATTAAAGATTGTGTCTGCTAAAGCAGGGGCAATTGTTGAAGTATAAAGAATAGAAATTAATGCAATAGTAAGAGCTATCAGCACTATAAATATCGGTCTTTTATCTTTTCTATCCTTAAGTCTTCTGTAATTTATAAGTAATGATATCCATCCTAATATATAACAGAACAACGTAAACAAAGAAATAAAATTTATTAGTCTTAGGAAATAAAAGGTGTTTAATTTTTGAGTTATAAAAGTAAGATATATATATACAATTATTAGGCTAAATAATATAACAGGGATAAGAACTAATAATATTTTCACTCCATTATTCTCAACAAATTTAAATGGTTTTGGAAATATCCAGAAAAAATAAATAATTAGAGAAGGAAGTGAAGAAAGCCCCAGTGCCCATAAAAAGGACACAATTGGGATTAAAACAGTTTGCATTTGTCCGTATATTTCAGGATATGTAAAGGATTTTAAAATTACCTGCATACCTGTTAATACAGATGCAACACCTATTGCAAAAAACAATTTTTGTGTAAGCCCGTCAGGCTTTGTAGAAAGAACTAAATATCCAATTATAAACCAGAATAGACCAAAAAGATTTAGAGCAAGATCTCCGAATTGAATAAGTTTTTTTACATAAACTTTTGTTTTAAGTATTTTACCATTTTGCAGTACAGTATAGTCTGCAAGTTCACCACCCTTAAATTTATTAAGAATAATTTGAGCCTGCATTGTTGTTTTGATTGGAGTATTATCAATGGCTAAAAGTTGATCATCATCTCTAATGCCGGCATTCCAGGCTACACCATTTACTTTTACCAATTTGAAAAATACAGCACTGCTATCTGCATTTATTTTTTTAGGCACCCACAAACATTCATCGTTTGATGTTACATTGACTTCTACAACATAATAAATGTTTATTACAGCAATAAACAATATCAAAAAAGATAAAATTGAAAATAATTTTATCCTGTGTTGATGATATAATGTTTGAATAATATTCATGCAATATTTTTATTTTACTTTTAACACAAGTAAAGTTATGTCGTCAGATTGTACTGCCCCTGATGTAAAACTTTTTACATCAGCCTGAATTGATTTTAATACTTCTTCCGATGAATTATTATTTAATGACAACACCAATTTTTCAAGTCTTTCATCCGAATATTCATTTTGTTCTTTATCCATAGCTTCGGTAATGCCGTCGGTAAAAAGAACAAGCAAATCATCTTTCTGTAATTGTAATGTCTCTGTTATATAAGGGTATGTTGTTTTCATAACACCCAATATCATTCCGCCTTTTTCCATTTTAATGATTTTTCCGTCGCGCACTAATAATGGAGGGTTGTGTCCGGCATTTACATAGCTTATTGTTCTGTTTTTATTGTTAATCAATCCCCAAAAAAATGTAATAAATTTACCGCCGGTAACATTTTCAGTAATCAGATCATTCATCATTGCAGTTCCTTCAATCAAACTTATACCTTGCTTGCAAACTGATTTTAAAAACGCCTGCAAATTTGCCATAAGCAGGGCAGCCGGAACTCCTTTACCGGATACATCGGCAATTGCTATATAACTATTTTCTTCATCCCTTGGAATAACATCAAAATAATCACCGCCTACCTGTTTAGAGGAAATGTTTTCTGCTGATATTTCAAAGTTTTTAAATTGTTTTATTTCACTTGGGAGTAGATTTTTTTGAATTTCTCTTGCGAGTTCTAATTCTTCTTCTAATTTGTGTTTTTCTAATTCTTCCTTAAATAATCTTTTATTTTCGATAGAAATAATTGCAAGGCTACCCACCGAATAAATAAACTCAATATCGGATTCTGTAAATTGTTGTTTATTTATCCTATTGCCCAACAAAATTACTCCCTTCGTTTTTCCCTGCATCTGCATAGGCACAATCAATTCAACTCCTATTTTAGATAAAGATTCGTATTGGCTTTCCAACTGATTCTTTTCTACGGCAGAAACAATATTTTCAATATTTATGTCATTAAGAACAGGATTAATTTCTTCAGGCGGAAACTTTGACTCGATGATATTTATTTTTTCATTTTCAAAAATTAATACGGCATATTTAGAAATCATAAACTGCCCGATAACAGAGTAAACCAAAAGTTTTGCAACCTTTGTAGATTCTGCAAACAAACCGAATTCCTTGCTTAATTCAAACAAAGAATTTAACCTGTTAACCCTTGTATCTAATGTTCTGTTAACTTGTTTCAGTTCATTTATTACCATAGAGTTCTGAATAGCCGTTGCAGAAATATTTAGAATAGTTTTTAGAAATTGTATGTCTTCATTAGAATACGGTGTTTTATTTAGTTTATCACCAAGGAAAATTATTCCAAGATGTTTGTTTGAAGCTTGAATAAATTCAACACAAACAAAACTACCCGAATCAGTTATCTTTTTAAATTTACCCGTTTCATCAATCACATCTTTAATAGTTATGATTGGAAAATTTTCTTCAAAATACTCAGAGACACCTTTTGATAAAATTATCTTTAAAACACCTTTTTCATTTATTGCAATAGCTCCCTTTGTCGCAAAAAATTTGCCCATACAAGTAAGCAGAACATTGTTTAAAATAAATTTTAAATCCAAACTTGAGTTTACTGCTTTGCTAAACTCAACTAATGCATTTAAATTTCTTTTTATTTTTAAGCTGTCTGATGCTGTCATTTATTAATGTGTTAATTTCTTTGTTAGCAATACCTGGTTATACTTATTGTTTATTGATGAATATTTAACATCATCCATTAAAGTTTTCATAAGATACACACCTAAACCACCCACTCTTCTTTGCTTGCGGTATAATTCTAAATTAGGTTCTTTAAATGAACCCGGTTTAAATGTCTCACCGTAATCGATAATTGTTATAACAAAATTACTTTTAGAAAACGACACACTTATTTCAATATCGAAATTTGGTTTTGAGTGGTATGAATGTTCAATTATATTTGTACAAGCTTCATCTACGGCAAGCACAATATCCTCTGCTTCGTTAGATGAAAACCCACACAATTTAGCTTTGTTGTTTATAAATTTTCGAATAGTAATTAGATTAGCCGTATTGCTCTTAACTATTAATCTGTCCTTATTTATATCTAACTTTTTATTCATTTTATCTACTTATCTCCCGAAAACTTACCCACCGCATCTTCTTCATTGTCAAATATTTCATATAAAAGAGGAAAACCAAGCAAATCAAAAATGTTAAACACTTTTTCATTCATCGATGTTAGTTTTATGTCGCCGTTGTTTTCCCTCATCTTTTCAATAAATGCCATAAATACACCAAGCCCTGCACTGCTTATATAAGTCAAATCCTTTAGATTGACTACCAGCTTAAATTTATTCTGTTCAACCAAGGATGAAAATGTATCTTCCAGTACCGGTGCTGTATGAGCATCTAAAAAGCCGTTTAAATAGACAACGTTTACATCACCAATTTCTTTTGTTGAGGTATTGAACTCTGTCATATTCTTCTCCCAAAATTTATAATTCTTCTTTCTAAATAAAGCGTAACTTACCAAAGCTAACTTCTTATAATAAGTAAAATATATATGAAAGTGTATTTATTGTAAAGAAAAGTTATATAAACGGGTCATTTGTATGATAGTGGTGCTATTTATAGTTTAAGTAATATTAAGAAAAAAGATGATTTTTTTCCTGAACTTAGGTTTTAATCTTCTTCTTTGGTTGTCCTAATTTTTTCTTCATTTCTTTCATTTCTTTTTTCAATTTCTTCATATCCTCTTTAAGTATTTTCAATTCATCATCTCTATTTTTCCATTGAAATTCTTTTAATATTTTGGGCATTTTATTAAGAAATTTCTTTATCGAATCATCATTGAATTTATATTGATACCAATTTTTTGATTTTAATGAATCCAAAAGAAGAAAGTTATGTTTCAATATAGAATCAATTTCAAATTTTTGAAAATTAAAGTTAAAATCTTTGGCTGAATCTGAAAAATTAAATTTAAATTTCCCTTTAAATTGAGGGAATTTTTTAGGAAAAGAATACGAAAATTCTTTGAAATTTTCTCTCGCTTTATTCAATTCCATTACCAAGCTATCCAATTCCGGAAGTTTAATTTTTAAATCGGATACTACCGGTAACTTGACATGAAAAGAATTGGAATCTAAAGAAACAATTAAACCGTCATTCCAATATCTTTTTGTTTTAATCATAGCTACGTTGCTATCAATTTTAATGTTAACAGAATAATTTTTAAATATTTTTACATTTTTCTTCGCCCTCTCTTTGAACAGTCTGATTTCCTTTTTAATCTTTTCTTTGTCAATTGTATATGGTTCCGTAAAAATTGTATCTTCATTAATAAAAACATATTGAGGAGTTATGCTGCTGTTTTTTGTTCTTATTTCTTTTATAACAATTGAAGTAGCCTTGTTATTTACAACCGTTAGTCCCGCAGGCATAATTTTTTTAAATTTATTTTTATTTGCTTTGGCTGCAAAAGTAAGTAAATCCGTAGCAAGTGCCCTGTTATAATCAAATAGGTTTTGGCTTACCGCCAGTGTGTTTTTATCGTTTACTAATATTTGTTCCTGAAGTTCATCGGCATATACTTTTATAATGGAATCAACTTCGCTTTTTTGTTTTTTGTTTAATCCTAAAGCAAGTGCAAATTTTTCTAAATTGTTTTTTCTTCTTTTAAAACTATCCTTTTTAATTTCAAAATATTCCCTGCCGGTTTTATCCATACCCAATTGCAAATATTGTTTGTTGTTATTATCAAGGGGCAGTTGTTTGTAAAAGGCAAAATTAAATATATCTTCATTTGAAAGATTAGCCGCAAAAAGGAAAGGTTTTAAATTACTGTTATAAAGACCGGCTATATTGGTGTTTCGATTATCAAAAGCATTGTCTAAAATACTTGGATTAAACTTTAATAATAAGATTACAATAATTGATAGAATACCCAATCCATAGGCTGGGACAAAGATTCTTAAATTATGCCTCTGTTTTTTAGTTTCTTTTATTTTTTGATTTAGAACAGATTCAAAGTACGGTGATTCCGGTAGTTGTTTAAAAGATGAATTATTTACTTTTTTTAACTGTTTTAATTCTTCTAATTTATTTCTTAAATCTGCAGAAGCAGCAAGTTTCTTTTCAATTTCTTGTTTCTGTTCTAAAGAAACTTCCTCGTCAAGATATGCCGATAATAATTCGTAATCCTTATTTGATTTACCGCTCATTTAAATATCTCCGTTTTATAAGGCATTAAAAAAAATTTTAATTTTTCACGAGCCCTAAAAATTCTTGATTTAACAGTACCAATTTCACATTCAACAGATTCAGCAATTTCTTGATAGCTGAATCCCTCTATATCTTTAAGTAATAAAGGTATCTTCAACTTTTTAGGCAATTTTGATATTGCATCTCTTACAATTTTTGATGTGTCGGATTCTTCGGTTTCATTCTTAAATTGATCCGCTTTGTCAAAAGAATCCATAAGCGGAATAAACATTCTTCTTACTTTTATCTTTCTTAAATGATCTTTGCATTTGTTTATGGTTATTCTATAAATCCAAGTTGAAAATTGAGATTCAAACCTAAAGTGGTGTAAATTTCTATAAACTTTAACAAACACATCCTGTGCAATATCGTCAACAAAATCTGCATGATTTATAGTTATATAAATAATGTTTCTTACCTTTTCTTTGTGACGTACAACCAACTGATTAAAAGCAGATTCTTCCCCGTCAATGAATCTTTTAACCAAAGTAAAATCATCATCCAATTTTAATATTTGTGGATCCGGCACCGATTTCCTTTTTTTATATCTGCTTAATTAGACGAAGAAACACTTACAATGTTCCGAAAAAAATATATGTCCGTATTATTGTTATTTAAAACTTGCATAAATAAATTTGGCTAATTATCTTAAGCAGAAAATTGAGGAAAATTTATGAAAATTAAAACAAGCGAAAGTTACGGAGCAGTAATCATTACATTAAAAGGAAATGTTATGGGTGGAGATGATACTAAATCCTTTAATGAATTATTACACAAATATTTGGATACTGATAAAAAGAATATTGTGGTTAATTTAAAAGATGTAAAATTTATGAACAGCTCCGGACTTGGAATGTTAATAGGCGGTTTAACAACAATGAAAAAAGGAGACGGAAACTTAAAGTTAGCCGGTACATCCGATAAAATTGAAAGCCTTTTAATTATCACAAAATTGATTACTATTTTTGACACATTTAAAACAGTTGAAGAAGCTGTTGACAGTTACAAAAATTAAATATTCATAAAATTATTCAGTTGTTTTAACTCCGGATGAGTACATTCGGAGTTTTATTTTGTCCAAAATGTAAAAAAGGAGTAAAAAAAAGAAATGGGAGTATCTGTTTTGGTCGGCTCTCAATGGGGAGACGAAGGTAAAGGTAAAATTGTTGATATATTAAGTGAAAATTTTAATATAGTCGCGCGTTATCAGGGTGGAGCAAATGCAGGACATACTGTTAAAATTGGTGATGACGAATATATACTTCATTTAATACCATCTGGAATTCTTAGAAAAGATGTTATTTGTGTTATTGGTAACGGTGTAGTAATTGACCCGACAGCATTGCTAAAAGAAATAAGACTACTTGAAAAAAACAACATAAATGTTGAGGGCAGATTATTCATAAGCCAAAATGCTCATCTAATAATGCCGTATCATAAATTATTGGATAATATAAGTGAAGAAGGTACAACAAAAATAGGAACTACCGGAAGAGGTATAGGACCTTGTTATATTGATAAATACGCACGCAAAGGAATAAGAATTGTTGACCTTTTAGATAAGAAAATTTTAGAAGAAAAAATAAGAAAAAATTTAAAAGAGAAAAACACAATTATCAAAAAAGTTTATGAAAGAGAAGAGCTAAATGTTGAAGAGATTGTTTCACAATATATGGAATTCGATGAGATAATTGATAGGTATATAAAAGATGTACCAACGTTTTTGAATAATGCTATTAATGACGGTAAGTCGGTTTTACTCGAAGGTGCTCAAGGTGCGCTACTTGATGTTGATCACGGGACATATCCTTTTGTTACATCGTCAAACCCTACTTCCGGCGGGGCTTGTACCGGTACAGGTATTGCACCAACAAAAATAGATACTGTAATAGGTATTGTAAAAGCTTACACTACTCGTGTTGGCGAAGGACCTTTCCCCACTGAATTATTGGACTCTGATGGAGAAAAATTACGAAAAGTAGGAGATGAATTTGGTGCAACTACAGGCAGACCGAGAAGATGCGGTTGGTTTGATGCTTGTTTGGTAAAATATTCATCGATGATTAATAACACAACCTATGCGGCTTTGACAAAATTAGATGTATTAAGCTCCTTCGATAGAATAAATGTTTGTGTAGGTTATGAATTTGAAGGTAAAATACTAAGTACATTTCCCACCAATATTGAAAAATTAGATAAGGTAAAACCTGTATATGAAATAGTTGAAGGCTGGAATGAAGACATTTCTGATTGTCGGGATTATACAGAATTACCCGAAGCAACAAAAAATTATCTGAATTTTATTTCTGAAAAATCTGAAACAAAATTCGGTATTATCTCGGTTGGACCAAAAAGGAAACAAACATTCTTTACAGATGATTATAAATAACAAAAGTTAATTATGACCGAAAGACTGACATCGCTGAGACTTAAAATCTCACTGATTCTTGTTGCAATAATTATTGCAAGCAGCACACTATATTACACTCAAGATTTAGTTTCAAAATTAAAGCATAGAGAAAGAGACATTGTACAGCTGTACGCAAAAGGGATTGAATATGTTGCAAACACAACTGCACCAAATGTAGATATCACATTCCTTTTTGACAACATCATAAAACCAATAGACTTCCCTATTATTCTAACCGATGCAAATGACAACCTAAACTTAAATAATACAGAAAATGTTAGAAATTTATCTTTCGATTCTTCTATGACTATGAAAGAACGAAAGGAATATTTTACTGAAATAATAAAAAAAATGGACGAAGAACATGAACCCATTATAGTTTCTTACGCCGATACCGTTATCTTAACCAAAATTCATTACGGTGATTCTAATTTAATTATAAGATTAAAATTCTATCCTTACCTGCAAATAATTATTGCTGCTCTATTTATCTTTTTAGGATATATCGGCTTCAGCAGCATTAGAACAAGTGAGCAGAGAAACATCTGGGTCGGAATGGCAAAAGAAACAGCGCATCAACTCGGTACCCCTGTTTCAAGTTTGATGGGCTGGATTGAAATGCTGAGACTAAATTATAAAGACGGAGATAAAGTTTTAGATATATCGGATGAAATTGGAAGTGACGTTGAAAAATTAAATAAAATAACATATAGATTTTCTAAAATCGGTTCGAAACCGGAAATAAAAAAATCCAATGTATTTAAAGAAGTCAGTAACGTTATTAAGTATTTTGAAAGAAGGCTTCCTCAAACAGGCAAAAAAGTTAATTTGGCAATTAAGGGCGACAAAAAAGCCTATGCAGGTCTCAATTCCGAATTGTTTGAATGGGTTATTGAAAATCTTGTTAAAAATGCTCTTGACGCAATCGGCAACAAAAAAGGTAAAATTGAAATAAGAATCTCAAGCAATAATAACAATGTTGAAATTGACTTTAGTGATAACGGCAAAGGGATTGACCTGAAAAGAAGAAAAGACATTTTTAGACCCGGTTACAGTACAAAAAGAAGAGGCTGGGGTTTGGGTTTGAGTCTATCAAAAAGAATAATTGAGAACTACCATAATGGTAAAATCTTTGTTAAAAATTCTGCTCCGGGACAAGGCACTACTTTTAAAATTATTCTAAAAGCTATGGAATAAATAATCCTGCTTTATTAAGGTTTTTAATTTAGCTTTCATAAAGGAAAGATACTATAAGTATTGACAATTTTAAAAAATACACTATATTTGTAATATAAGGATGTATAAATATGAATAGAGAAATTTTGATAAATGAAACAATTAGTAAGATTTCTTTGCTACCGGATTCGAGATTGAAAGAAATTTCTGATTATGTTGACTTTCTTTTAAAATCATACGACGACAAAAAAATCACAGAAGGGATAATGAAATTAACTTCTGAATCAAAATCGTTTGATTTTTTAAACGATGAAGAAGAAATATATGATGAATCCGACCTAATTGAAAAATTTCAATGAAAAAGGGAGATATTGTTTTAATTCCGTTTCCTTTTACAAATCTAAAAGGGGTTAAAAAAAGGCCTGCCGTTATACTTTACAAAGGCAATTTTGATATTATTGTAACATTTATAACTACAAAACTTAAATGGAGTGAACAGACAGACATTTTATTAGAACCTGACAAAATTAATAGATTAAAGAAATCATCTTTGATAAGAACAAATAAATTAGCAACTCTGGAAATTGAATCAATTATTGGAAAAATTGGTGAACTAAAAAAAGAAACATTAGAACAACTTGATTCTAAATTGAAGGAAATACTTGGATTGAAATAAATATGTGAGCCAACAAAACCTATACGTAATGCGGGGTTAAGAGAACTATCATAATGGTAAAATTTTTGTTAAAAATTCCACTCCGGGGTAAGGCACTACTTTTAAAATTATTCTAAAATCTATGGAATAAACGCAATGCGTTTATTAAGATGTTAGTTGCAATTGCATCCAATGAAAATTGAAATAGAAAAATATAATCCTGAATGGCCAAATAAATTCAAGTTGATTAAAAATGAGTTAAACGACATTCTCGGAAAATTAAATCCAAGGATTGAACACATTGGAAGTACTTCAGTTCCAAATTTAGCAGCTAAGCCTGTAATTGACATAGCGGTTGGAATCAACAGTGCTTACGACTTAGATGAAACGATTGAACCAATGATTAGCAATCATTACTTATACTATGAAGTATTTAATTCAGCAATGCCACTTAGAAGACTTTTTGTTGGATTAAAAAATAAAAATGACCATATAAAGTTTAAGAACACTTATACCGAAAATAACATAATACCACATGAGGAAATTAATTTCCAAAGATTAACCCATGTTCACATTTGGGAATTTGGAACTTCAGAGTGGATACGGCACATTGCTTTTAGGGAGTATTTAATAGAACATCCAGAAATCAAAAGCCGATATGAAGCAATTAAAAAACAATTGAGTTCAAAAAACTGGAGAGATGGAATGGAATATAACGATGGTAAGGATAGTTTCATAAAGACCGAAGAATCAAAAGCTATTTTGTGGTACAATGCAAAAACAAAAAGTAAGTAACAAAAAATAAACGCCATTAAAACGGGCGTTTATTCAAACCGTTATGGGCATTTAATAACGGGTAGAAAAATAGTCTCTATTTATTAAAGATAAAGATTATATCTTTGAATAAAATGAATTGGTGTGACAGTGTCTCACTTTTTTGAAGAAAGAGAAAAATATGATAGAAATATTTGATAATAAAGAATATAAAAAACTAATTGCAAAAATTAGTGATAGATTTCAAAAAGCCAAACAAAGAGCTTATAAATCTATAAATGATGAATTAACACTGTCAAATTGGGAAACAGGAAAATATATTGTAGAATTTGAACAAAAAGGAAATTTAAAAGCTGAATATGGGATGAAACTGTTAGACAAACTTTCCAAAGATTTAACTGCTATTCATGGAACAGGTTTTAGTAGAAGCAACCTTGTATATATGAGACTTTTTTACATAAAATATCCAAAAGGTGTGACAGCGTCACACTTATTGAGTTGGTCTCATTATTACGAACTTTTGAAGATTAAAGATGACACAGAAAGGAAGTTTTACGAGAACCAAATAATAATTGAAAATTGGAGTGTTCGAGAATTAAGACGACAAAAAAGAACCGGATTATTCCAAAGAATAGCATTGAGTAAGGACAAAAAGGAAATTCTTGACCTTGCAAAGAAAGGTTATAAACCAAAGAATGAAAAAGACTTGATAAAAGACCCGTATGTATTTGAGTTTTTAGGCATTCCTCATAACGATTTATTGTCAGAAAGTCAGTTAGAAACCAAATTGATTGATAATTTACAACAATTTCTTTTGGAACTTGGGAAAGGTTTTGCCTTTGTTGGTAGGCAATACAAAATAACTCTTGCAAACAAACACAATTTTATTGACTTGGTATTTTATAACTACATACTGAAATGTTTTGTCCTAATTGATTTAAAGATTAGTGAAGTCGAACACAAAGATATTGGACAGATGATAACTTATTTGAATTATTTCAACAAAGAAGTTATAAATGAAACAGATAATGAAACAATAGGAATAATACTAGCTGCTGAAAAAGATGATGTTTTTGTTGAGTATGCAACTGCGACATTATCAAACAAATTAGCAGTGGGAGAATATCAATTATATCTTCCGGACAAGAAAATATTGAAAGAAAAAGTGAAAGAGATATTGAATGACAAATAACGACCACACAACATTGCATATACACAATGGCGGGTAAAGTGCAATAAATGAAATGGATATGAATAAATTAAACGATATAGCAATAATTAATAGAAATACGGAGAACCCGCCACTGTGCATATGCGAGACCATTTGTGCAGCATTAAAAAATCGTATCAAAATCGAATATATTTAGCTCAAATCGTATCATTACAATAAAAAATCTATTATATTTGCAGTATGATAGACAAGGTATATAAATTAAAAATAAATTTAGACTGGAACTTACTTCGAATAGTAAGTAAAATTGACAGATTTGACGCATCGTGGACAACTATTGAAAAAAAAGAGAAGCAAAGTTTAAAACAATTAAAAAACATTGCAACTGTTCGTAGTGTAGGAGCTTCAACAAGAATTGAAGGCTCTAAAATGAGCAATGAAGAAGTTAAGGTATTATTAGACAACCTTGAAATAACTAAAATTGAAGATAGAGACACACAAGAAGTAGTCGGATATTTTGAAGTATTGAAATTAATTTCTGAAAATTACAATGAAATTAATATTACTGAAAACGATCTTAAAAATTTACATAACCTTTTGTTAAAACATAGTGAAAAAGACAAATGGCATAAAGGTAATTACAAACAACTTTCAAATGCAGTTGAAGCAACACTACCTGACGGAACCAAGCAAATCATTTTTCAAACTACTAATGCAGGTTATGAGACAGAAGACGCAATGCGCGAATTAATTAACTGGTATAATACTGACACGGAAACTCACCCGTTGGTAAAATCGGCTATATTTTCATATGAATTTGTAAGCATACATCCTTTTCAAGACGGAAACGGACGATTAAGTAGATTATTAGCAACATTATTACTTTTAAAGAATGGATATAGCTGGATTCAATATGTCAGTTTTGAACACGAAATTGAAAGTCGAAAAAGTGAATATTATTTAAAGTTAAGGCAGTGTCAAGCACAAAGACCAAATGAAAATGTGACGGAATGGATTAATTTCTTTTTCTCTGCATTATTGAACATTCAAGAACAGCTAATGAAGCAGTTGGAAATTAAAGGAACAAAAGCAAAATTATCACCGAGAGAAAAATCAATACTTGTATTTGTTGAAAATAATCCGGGAAGTAAATCAGGAGAAATAGCTAACAAATTACATATACCTAATTCAACGGTAAAAAGAATCTTAACCAAATTATTAACTGAAAACTTGATAGAAAAATATGGAACTGGAGCCGGAACGAATTATTCAATAAAATAACACTACACAACAATGGCTATAAGTAATGCGGATGAAAGTGCGAAAAATGAAGATGGTAAGTAAAAATAAACGATATAGTAGTTTGAAAGTGAGTAGCGTTGAAATCCCGTGCTACTCATAGCAAGATCGTTATAGGCATTCGTTGAAGCATTAACATATCAAAATAAATTACATAGTATCATAATCAGAAATAAACTATCGGATATTTATCGAATAAAAACGAATCATATCGTATCATTTGTTTCGAAAAATAATATATTTACGCAATGAGATAATGGTATTTGTTTTATATCAAAAGTTTATATTTGTGACACAAGCCGTTGCATAACTTCCTTGGGGACATAATCGCTTAATAATTTCAAAAACAAAAAACATTGAAGAAGCAATTCTTTCTATTAAAACATTTAATTTCTTTCATAATTTTTCACTTAAATTTACCTCCAACTGTCTCATAATATTCAGCCTAAATGTGTGTTTATTAAAATAAGATTATCATATAGTTCGTTTTTAATCTGATTTCAAAGATTTACCTGTTGGCACTATACTTGTACAACTCATTACGAAAATAGTTATAAAGCATAGCACCTCACATATTGACTCACTTTTGCCGTTAAGTTTGCTCTCAAACTTAACGGCTCCTTTCTTTTAAAGAGAATTTAATTTTAGAATATATTTACAGGTAATTTCTACCTCTTTGTAAGTAAATTTTACCTTTTCGGAATTTAAAAAGTTGGTTTTTTTACTGCAAATAAAGATTTGTAAATGGCACAGATATTGTTTCTAAAGAGTTGAAAATAGTTTAGCAATAACCCTCCTTATTCTCACTCTCTACTGTCGGATTTTTTGCCTTCAAAATCCGACAGTATTTTTTTAAATAATTTGTTTTCAATAAAAATCTTTAATTGATAACTGCCGGTCATTCAAATAATAAAGCTTTGAATTTATCTGAATTACGGTAAGTCCCAATAATTTCTTTTTTCTAATAAATACATATTTAGATTTTTTACTTTCAACATTGTTGCTGCTTAGTGAAGTAACTGTTAAATAATTACTGCCAAATGAAAGATCATCTTTATAAATAATAATAGCTTTCTGTTTATCTACTCTAAATCTGTGAAAATTTTTTACATTGGATATATCCACAGGTAATTTATTGCTTAAATAAATATTAAAATATCTTGGTGTTTTCTTAAAATTACTCTTCGGGAGTTCCCATTCTACAGACAAATTTTGATTTTCATTTAGATTTATTTTTATATTTTGGGGCGGTGAAGGTTTAGAAGTATCTTTCCAATTATATGTTGGTATGCCTGCCGGATATTTAAATTTATCATCTTTTAACAATTGATAAATACCTTTAACATTATTTCTTAAAATTGCCAACCTATATATTGAAATTCCTTTTGCACCAATTTTTCTTATTGAATCTATTTGATCACTTATTTCTGTAATCTTCCAATTTTTAAATTCAGGTAAAAGTTTATAAGCTGCGACTCCGGCAATTACATGCCTCCCATTTGAATGTGAGATCCATTCTTTTAATAAAATATCATATTTGGGTAATGAGTCTATGTTCCAAAATATTTGGGGTGAAATGTAATCCTGCTTTTTGACAAGTAACCATTCCTTAGAATCTTGTGATGCTCTATTGTATGCGCCAAACAATGCAGAAGTAGAATCATCGTTTTTATAAATTCCCAAAGGTGAGCTTCCGATTTTAAAATTCGGTTTTATAGAAATAATTTTATCGTACAACTCAGTAACAAATTTATTTATATTTTCCCTGCGCCATTCATCTTTATTTTTTCCTTTACCATAAATCCGGTAGGTGGAATCGTCATCAAAATCTTTATCCGGGTATCGCATATAATCCAAATTGATGCCGTCTAAATTATACTTGGTAACCAACTCAATTACCAATTTCATCAAATATTCATTTGATTTTGGATTACCGGGATCCAGCCACCATTCGTTTTTATAATATTTACAGAGTTCCGGGTGAGCAAGAACAACATGACCCGGTTTTGTTTTTTCCGGTAAACCTTTACCGAATACTTTATAAACATTCCACCAAGCATATAACTCAAGACCTCGTTTGTGTGATTGTTGAATAAAATATTTTAATGGATCGTAACCGGGGTTTTTACCTAATTTACCGGTTAAGGATTTTGCAAACGGTTCAATGGAAGATGGATATAAAAGATCACCCCGTGCTCTAACCTGTAAATAAATTGTATTGAAATGTGCTCTCTTTAAAGAATCTAAAATGTTTCTAATTTCGATTTTTTGATTATAGGCTCCGTGCGAAGTCGGCCAGTCTAAATTATATGCTGTAGCAATCCAAACAGCACGGACTTCATTTTTAGGCTGGGCATTAATAATTAATGAAAATAAAATTAAGATGAAGGGTATGATTTTCATAAAATTATTTTTATAGAAAAACTTTCTTCAATTAAATAGCTTTTTTGTTTTATTTATTGCAGAATATATTTGTGAAGACTTAGCATTTACATCAAGCAGTATCTCACCGATATTTTTTAATAGAACAAATTTAATTTGACCGTCCCTATTTTTTTTATCGGATTTCATAATCTTAAAAATTGCTTTGTTGTCCACCGATTTCAGAAATGATCCTATCTTTATTGCCGAAGGTAAGGATAAGTATTTTTTCAAATCTTCATTCCCAAAAATTCCCAGTTGATTTGATAAATAAAATGAAGCTGCCAATCCTGCGATAACAGCTTGTCCGTGTTTAACTCTAAAATTAAAATACGATTCAAAAGCATGTGCAAAAGTGTGACCCAGGTTTAATATTTTTCTTAAGCTTTGTTCCTTTTCATCTTTAACGACTATACTGCTTTTTATTAATAATGAATTGTAAATTATTTTTTGTAATACAATTTTATTGAAGTTATAAACTTCGGAATAATTATGGTTCAAATAATTAAAGAAATCATCATTCCACAAATATGAATATTTTACTATTTCACCTAAGCCGGATGTTAACTCTTGCTTAGGCAAGGAGGATAAAAAGTCAATATCAACAACTACTAATTTGGGTTGATAGAATGAACCTAAAATATTTTTCTTTCCGTTAAAGTTCACACCCGTTTTACCACCGACAGAACTATCAACGGCTGAAAGTAAGGTTGTAGGAACTTGGATAAGTTGAACCCCTCTCATAAAAGTAGAAGCAGCAAAGCCTGCTAAATCACCAATTACTCCCCCGCCAATTGCTACTATTGTAGTATCTCTTCCGTAGTTTTTCTCCAATAAAAATGAATTGATTTTTATTAAATAACTAATGGATTTTATAGATTCCTTTACTTGAAGAGGATAGAAATTCAATTTTGAAAATTTATTTTTCAAGAATATTTTTGATAATCTTTTATGGTTTGAAAGTACTTTTTTATCAACTATAACCAAAATATTTTTGTAAATGGAATGCTCTTCGATATAATCGTTAATGTTTTCTAATATGGAATTTCCTATTAAAATACTGTAAGCATTGTCTTTTAAATTGACTTTTATTTTTTTATAAATCATTAATTTTTTCACGTAATATTTTTGTTAATTTATCCACGGTGTTACCTACAAGTTCATTACCCGTATTAATTTTAATATCGGCTTGTTCATAAAATTTTTTTCTTGTTTGCAGCAATTCTTTTATTTTATTTCTTAATTCTTTTTCGCCAAGCATATTACCATTATCATCAATGGCTAATGGTCTGCTCATTTTATTTTTCATCCTGTGGTAAATTTCATTTTCAGAAGTTTCAAACAAAACTATAACCCCTCTCTTTTTCATCAGGTCTATATTCTCCTGATTCATCATTGTACCACCGCCTAAGGCAACAATTGCATTCTTATTAGGATTCAATTCAGCAAGTACCTTGTTTTCAATAGTTCTAAATTCATCTTCACCTTTTTCACTAAATATTTTTTTTATTGAGGAATTATATTTAGACTCAATAACCTCATCCAGGTCGTAAAAACTCCATCCTAAAGTATTGGATAAAATAGGACCGATGGTACTTTTGCCTGTAGCCATAAAACCTGTTAGATATACAATTTTGTTTAACATAGATTGTCAAAGCTATAAAAAAAAAGTGTTAGTATAAAGGAATGATAATAATGAAAACCGGCATTAGATTTTTGAGATTAAAGAATTAAATTCTAATCTATAAAATAGATCGTGTTTTGTTATACTGAGATGAGAAGATATAAATTAAAAGTTATAATAAACACCAAGCATAAAAGTAATACCATCAATATTTATTCTTGAATTAAATCTATCTTGAGGGAAAGTTATTATCTTACCACCAACTAAAACAGATTTGCTTGTATACTGACTCGTAACTCTGAATTCAGGATCCCTGAATTTTAACCCTGCTTGTATTGAAAGATGTGACATAATTAGATACTCCATAGATACTGAGACTTGTATACCGTAGGCAAAATCTCTTGAAATATTATTTACTTTAACCGTCCCAATTTTTCTAATATGATTTCCAAAATAAGCTGCTCCGCCGCCGCCCATTAAAAATTTAAAATGTTCAGTTGAAAAAGGTAAAACATAATAAACAGAAAGCTCAACCGGTATTACCTCAAAGCCGTCTTCTGCTTTTATGGATACTGTAGAATTACCTGCAAACCCGGTAATATTTGTTCCGGTTTGTGTTGCTCTCATATATTCAACATTAAGTCCAAGTATTATATCTTCAGAAAATCTATAACGGAATTCTGCACCGTAATCAAATATATTGTCTATATCGTTAGAGGTATTTCTTAATATTTCATCGGATGAGTTTGGAAACAGGAATACTTTTGACGTTGTTGTATAAAGAGTGTTTACACCAAATGAAAATTTGCTGCCATTATACTGTGAAAATGTTGAGGTTGAAATAATAAAGAAAACTAATATTAGTTTTTTAATCATAAGATATAAAATGGATTTTATAGTGTGTATAAAATCAACAAATATTTTTAAAAATAAAATCCCCAAATAAATATTATTTGGGGATTTAAAAAACTATTAAAAATGTTTTTATTGTCCGTAGAATAAATACCTATCATCAACAATGTCTGCTTTATCTTTCATTATAGCAATCCAATCGTTTATAAAAGTTCTCCTTTTCCGATTAAGAATATTATCTCTGATAGTATTTTTTTGAATAGCAAATGCTGATGAATCAAAGGGAGTTCTGCTCAATACTTTTAAAAGATAAATTCCTCTTCTTCCGCCTATGGGGTCTGTAATTTCATTTACTTTTGCATTTAGAGCACCTCCGATAAAAGCGTAATCTCTACCGATACCGGGAATACTGCTGTTTGGTGTAATATCCTTTAATGAACCAACAAAAGCATTTTTATCATAATTCACCACTTTAGACAAATCACCTTTTATTTTTGATTTAATATCAAGTGCTTTTTGTTTAGCAAGCTCAACTTTCTTTTTGGCTTTAAGTAATTGAGCAATAGAAGCTTTAACTTGTTCAAACGGTTGAATACTGCTGCTTTTTATTTCAGAGATTTTTACAACCACAATGCCGTTTGTTAAAGTAAAGACATCGCTAATAGAATTTAAATCATTTTCAAAAGCAAAATCCATTAACCTTCTATTAATACCTAAACCCGGAACACCAAATTTACTTCTTGCAAAAGCTGGAGTTTCTTGGATTTTATAGTTCACTAATTTTGCTTCTTTTTCAAATCCGTTATTATTTGCAAGATAAGCATAATCCCCGGCTTTATTTTTAATTTCATCCTTGGTTGATGCAGAAGCTTTTATTTCGTTAAATATTTTTTCAACAACATATAAACGATTAGATCTACCTGTAACTTTTATAATATGATAACCAAAATTAGACTTTACAGGCTTTAGTACCCTGTTTATTCTCCCTTTAAAAGCAGCCTTCTCAAAAGGCTTTACCATTCTACCTTTTGCAAACCAACCTACATCGCCGCCCTTTACAGCACTTCCCGGATCAGCAGATTTTTCTTTCGCAAGTTTTTTGAAGTTTGCTCCCTTTCTCAATTTATTATACAACTTCATTGCTTCAGCTTTATTCTTTGCATCATTACCAAATTGATTTATTAGTATGTGTGATGCTCTAACTACAGTGTTTTTTGAAGGAAGTGTTTTAATTAAATGATAAAGAGTTAAACCACCGGGTGTAGGAATAGGACCAACTAATGTGCCTGGTTTAGCTTTAATAATTGCAGTACTTGCATTAACCGGGAAACGAGAAATATCAAGTGTATCTAAAGAGTACGGAATAGATGAAAAAATTCCTGCGTCTTTTTTAAAACTATCCGGATTCTTTTGAAAATCTTTAATGGCTTCCGACATGTTTTTTTGTGCAAATGCTGAATCACCCGAAGATGCTACAAAAGGAAATAAAACATATTTTAATTTTCGTTTTTCCGGAATTTTATATTTATCAATATTCTCGTCATAATATTTCTTCAACACAACATCTGCTAATTTAATAGATGAATCCGAAAATTCTGTAAAAGGAAACAAAGCATATTGAATATTCATCTTTGTCTTTTGTTCAATAAATTGTCTCTCTATTTCCGATTCACCGACATTAACCGAAGCAAGCAACATACTTTGTAACTTCTGGGTTAAAAGATTCTGTCTAACATAATCCTCAGCTTGTATTAAAGCTTGTTTGTTCTTAGGATCAAACAAAGCCCTCTGATATAAATCTCTATTGAATTTGCCGGTTGAATCAATAAAATTTTGTTTAAGGAATTGAGGGGGGTTGTCGCTAAGAATCACATCTTTTATTTCATCATCGGCAACTGTAATGTTTAGTTTTTTTATTTCCTGTGCAAAAAGAGTTTGTGTTACAACAGCATTCCAAACCTGATCTCTAAATTGTTTCAAGTTTTCTTCTGCAACATCTTTACCCGTTTGTTTTTTTCTATTCTCTTTTTGTTGGTCAAGAATTTTTGAAAACTCTTTATACGAAATATCTTCTCCATTAATTGAACCAACATTAGTTGGAGCTCCTCCAATGCTTTGAAGAACGCTTGATTCCGATATTATCATAAAGAGTACAAATAATACACCAACAGTTAAAATAAATGCCGGTGCAAGGCTTCGCATTTTGGCCATCATAGCCATAATTTTATTTTCTCCAGAGTAATTTAAAAAAAATTAAGATAGTAAAAATAGACACATAACCCTAAAAATGCAATGTTAATTTGATATCAAAATTCAAGTAAACCACAATATTTATATTGAACTTGTTTAACTTAGTTTTTGTAATAAATTTTCATTTATACAAATGATTTGACTTTGAAACTATGCCCATTTATATTTTATCTTTTAAAAACATTCAGGCTATAAAATGTCTACATACGAAGGAATTTTAAGAAAGGTACCTATTTTCAGTTCTCTTAATGAAGAAACTCTTTTGCAAATTGATAAAGTTTGTGGAAAAAAGAATTATAAAAAAGGAGAAATAATTTTATTTGAACACGATGAGGGCAATGCACTCTTTTTTATTGTAAAAGGCGAAGTAAAAATTTCACGTGAAAGCGATGACGGAAGAGAAGTTATTTTGTCTTTATTGCATGATTCCGATGTCTTTGGCGAAATGGCGTTGATGGACGGAATGCCCCGTTCGGCTAATGTTACGGCTATGGAAGATACTGAACTATACATGATAAAAAGAGAAGATTTTTTAGAATTACTAAATGACCATCCCGATGTTTCAATTGCTCTTTTAGAAGAAATTACTTATCGTTTAAGAGAAGCCGGTATGAGAATAAAATCTCTTTCTCTTAATGACGCTGAAGGAAAAGTTGCAACAGTTCTATTACAAATAGCTGATGAAAAAGGGAAAATTAAAAACGGCATTGTTGAAATTGAGAAACTCCCCTTTCAACACGACTTAGCTAATATGGCAGGTACTTCAAGAGAAACCATCTCACGTACTCTACACTCTTTTGCCAAAAAAGGACTAATAGAACTTGAGGGATCAAGATTACGAATAATTAAATACGAACAATTTAAAGAAATATATACTTGATTTTATGATTGATAAAGTTGATCTACATACCCATACTACACACTCCGATGGTTTTTACAAACCTGAAGAACTTTTAATAAAAGCAAAATCTCTCGGTTTAAAAGCAATATCAATAACAGACCATGATTCAATAAGTGCTTTTACCGAAGCATATTCTCTAGGCAAAAAAATTGGTGTGGAAGTAATTCCCGGTGTTGAATTAAGCACTGATATTGAAGGCAATGAAGTTCATATACTTGGGTATCTATTTGATGTAAAAAACGAAGAGTTAAAAGGCTATCTTAAATTTTTTAGAGATGAAAGATATAAACGTGCCTGCAGAATAATTGAAAAATTAAACTCACTTGGTTTTAATTTAAGTATTGATGAAATAGAAATTGCCGGTAAAAATTATTCTATCGGTAGACCGCATATTGCAAAACTTTTGCTCGAGAAAGGGTACGTAAGTTCCTACTTTGAAGCTTTTAATAAATATATCGCTAACGGATGCCCTGCATACGAAAAAAAAGTTCATCTTTCACCACAAAGCGCCTTTAAAATAATAAATGACGCCGGTGGACTTTCATTCATTGCACATCCCGGTAAAATGCCTGAGACATTATTAAAAGATTTAATTGATGCCGGCGTGGACGGAATAGAAGTTTATCACCCTTCACATTCTCCAAATAAAGTAAATTTTTATAAAGGTGTTGTAAATGAATTTTTCCTTTTATCGTCAGGCGGGTCTGATTTTCATGGAGGCAAAAGAGAAGATGATACAAATTTCGGTAAATATTATGTCCCTTATGAAACTCTTACGAATATGAAAAAAAATCAATATAAAAATTCAGCTTAAGAGAAATTTTTTATGGTTATAAAAGGAAAACATGCTGCCTCTGAATTTAGATTCGCCATTATTTTAAGTTTGTTTAATGAATTTATCGGGCAAAAGTTACTTGATGGTGCTTTAAACACACTAAAAGAAAACGGTTGTCCGGATGAAAATATTGATATTATTAAAGTTCCCGGGGCATTTGAAATTCCTGTAACCGCTGATATCTTACTTTCAAAGAATAAATACGACGCAGTGATTTGTCTTGGCGCAGTAATCAGGGGGGAAACACCACACTTTGAATATGTCTCTCAATCTGTAAGTTCAGGAATAACTCAGGTTGCTATTAAACACAGCAAGCCTGTACTGTTTGGTGTTTTAACTACCGATAATATAGAACAAGCATTACAAAGAGCCGGTAATAAAGGAGAAAACAAAGGCTCTGATGTTTCATTAGCTGCAATAGAAATGGCTGATTTAATGAGAAAATTATAATCAATTAAAATTTAATTTAGTATCTTTAATAAAATATTTTAATTATTCTTTTATGAATTTTAAGCAAATGAAATTATCAAACATCCGTTTCCTTTCAATATTATTCTTATCATTATTTATTCAACAACTTTTTGGTCAACAGTTTACGAATTTTAGAAACTATACTGATATGAAGCATGTTTCCGCATTGCAAACCAACAGTTTGGGAGTTTGGGCTGCAAGTAAGGGCGGTGGTTTCTTTTTTAATTCAAGCAACAGTAGTTATACAACTTTGCATAAGACAGATGGTTTTAACGGAATAAAACTTACGGCAGTAACAATTGATAATTCAGGTAAAATTTGGTTTGGTAGTGAAAACGGAATTATTGATGTTTATAATCCGGGGAGCAATACTACATCTTCAATTTTGGATATTTTTAATTCGGGTAGAAGCCTTAAATCGATTAACCAATTATCAGTAACAGGTGATACAATTATTGTTGCATCAGATTTTGGTATTTCTCTTATTGATTCAAAAAGCTTACTCTTTCTCGATACGTTCTTTAAATTCGGAAGTTTTACATCTAACATTGCAGTTAATAGTATTTTTAATAACGGATTAATTTACGCCTCTACAATTTCAGGTATTGCAGTTCAGAAAAAAGGTGCGGTTAATTTATCTGCTCCTGAATCTTGGAATGTCTTTACAACAGCAAGGGGTTTGCCTTCGAATAATGTAAAGAAATTGGTAAAGTTTAATTCTAAATTAATTGCCGGTACCGACAAAGGTTTGGCTCTAAAAAACGGTGCTTTTTGGTCTAAGATTTTATTTCAATTCAACAATAAAGAAATAAGCGATCTACTTGTTGCGCAGGATACGCTCTATATTTTATCAGGTAATAAAATAAGTGCTTATGACGGCACAAATCTTTTTACAAGATTTACCTCTTCTATAAATTTGAACTCTCTTGCATTTTCATCTACTTTAGGTTTGCTGGCTGCATCCGATGTTGGTATCATTCAAGTTTACGGATCACCGGCTGAAATTATTTTCCCTAATGGCCCGGCTGCAAATCAGTTCCCCAATATTACAGTGGATAAAGAAGGTGCCTTTTGGTCGGCAAGCGGTAGAGACGTAACCGGTAAAGGATTTTATAAATTTAATAAAAATAAATGGACAACTTTTAATAAATCGAATTCGCCTGTATTACCATCAAACAGTTATTTTGTTGTTTATACAGCACCCGATAATACAAAATATTTTGGTAATTGGGGCAGAGGATTTGTAAAAGTTACGGATAAGTCAATTACTAATTTTGACGTTAATAATACTGATTTAGTAGGTATTGAAAGCGACCCGAGTTTTCTTGTTATTTCGGGCTTTGGTGCAGATTCAAAAAACAATATTTGGGTTTTGAACTTTTGGGCTGCTGATAGAAACGTTTTAAATGTAATTACTCCGAAAGGTTTGTGGTATCATTTTAAAGTGCCTTCAGAATTAAACCTTACACTTAAATTTCATTTTAATTTGGTTGTAGATCAATTTAATACCAAATGGTACAGCTCAACTGATCCCAAAAGATCAGGGTTGTTCTTTTTTAACGAGAACAAAACATTAACCAACACTGCCGATGATGTTTCAGGTTTTATTTCAACTTCAAGCGGACTAAACAGTAATTCTGTTTCTGCAATAGCTCTCGATAAAAGAGGAGAATTATGGGTAGGCACCAATTTTGGTGTAAACGTTATCAGCAATTTAGGCTCATTATCTTCAAGCGGTTCGGGTTTGAAAATCAGTTCTGTGTTTTCTTTAAGACAACAAAGCATAAATAGTATTGCTGTTGACCCCTTAAATCGAAAATGGATAGGGACAAACCAAGGATTGCTGCTTGTTAATTCCGACGGATCAAAATTATTAACAACATTAAATACAACTAACAGCGCCCTACTATCCGATGTTATTAGAAGTGTAACAATAAATGAAAATACCGGTGAAGTTTTTGCCGGTACAGATAACGGGCTTACTTCGTTCATTACAACAGCGGTAAAACCGGCAGCTAATTTTTCTGAATTGTTTACATATCCGAGTCCTTTTATTATCGGCAACGGTAATAATAAATTAATAATTGACGGGTTAGTAAAAGATTCCAATATTAAAATTCTTACAATTTCCGGAAAATTACTGAAAGAGTTTTCATCTCCCGGAGGTAGAATTGCATCTTGGAACGGTAAAGATAAAAACGGGGATTATGTAAGCAGCGGTGTTTATATAATTGTTGCCTTCGATAAAGACGGTAATAACATAACCACCGGAAAAGTTGCTGTTATTAGAAAATGATTCATTTTATTTACCCTTCTTCCTTAAAAAACAATTAACGTATATGATAGACATTCTTCAAATATCATTACAATTTGGGGCTAAATATTTATACAGGGATGTATCATTTAAAATAAATTCCGGTGATAAAATTGCTTTAGTCGGTGCAAACGGAACGGGTAAGACATCACTTTTAAGACTAATAACAGGACAATTATCACCCGAAAGCGGTAAAATCCAAAAAGCCAAATCAGCAACTATCGGATATCTACCGCAAGAAAATATTGTCCATAAAGGCAAATCATTAATTGATGAAGTAAGTTCTGCTCTTACCGATATTACTTTCCTAAGAGATAAAGAAGATGAAATTTCTGATGCATTAAACAAAAAAGGCATTTCCGATGAAGAGAGAGATGACCTTATCAACCAGTTAGGCGAAGTTCATCACAGGCTTGAAGATCTTGACTCTTTTTCAAGTGAAGCTAAAGTTAAAAAAATAATAATGGGGTTAGGATTTAAAGAAAAAGAATTTGAAAAACCAACGGTACAATTTTCCGGTGGTTGGCAAATGAGAATTGCCCTTGCAAAAATTTTAATTTCCCAAAACGATATTTTGCTTTTGGATGAACCGACTAACCATCTTGATTTAGATTCTTTAAAATGGCTTACAAAATTTTTGAAATCTTACAAGGGTGCAATACTTACTGTTTCTCACGATAAATCTTTTATAAATGAAATAACAAATAAAACTTTAGAATTATTCGCGGGTAAATTTTATCTTTTTAACGGTACTTATAATGCCTATCTGAATTATAAAACCGAAAGGGATCAACTTAATATTAATCTTGCCGAACAGCAGGTAAAGAAAATTAAAGAAACTGAAAAGTTTATCGAGAGATTCAGATACAAATCAAGCAAAGCAAAACAAGTTCAAAGTAGAATTAAACAGCTTGAAAAAATAGAAAAGATTGAATTACCTGAAACAGAAAAATCAATTTCAATTAAATTTCCCGAAGTTCAGAAATCAGGTAAAACGGTTGCCGAACTTAAATCCATTTCAAAATCATTTGATGATTTATTAGTTTTTAAGAATATTGATTTGCAAATAAACCGTGGTGATAAAATTGCTTTTGTCGGACCAAACGGCGCCGGGAAAACAACTCTATCAAAAATTATTGCAGGTAAATTAGCTCCAACTTCTGGAATAAACGAAAAGGGATATAATGTTTTTACATCATATTATTCACAAGACGTTGCAGATGAAATGAACAAAGATATGACAATAATAGAGACGCTTGAAAATATGGGAAGCGAGTTAACACAAAATCAGCTTAGAACATTACTTGGTTCTTTCTTATTTGGAGGTGATGATATTTATAAAAAGATTTCTGTTTTATCCGGAGGTGAAAAAAGCAGGGTAGCCCTTGCTAAGATTCTTTTAACAAAATCTAATTTTATAATTTTGGATGAACCAACAAACCATTTGGATATAAGTTCGTCACAATTGCTACAATCAGCATTAATTAATTTCTCCGGTTCGCTTGTAATAGTTTCACACGATGTGGATTTCTTAAGACCAATTGCCAACAAAGTGCTTGATATAAGGGATGAAAGAGCAAATTTATATGAAGGTGATATTGATTATTATATTTGGAAAAAAGAAGAAGAACTCAACAACAAAAATTCATTTGAGAAGAGATTTAAAAAAAATAAACCCGGAAATACTCAAAGCAAAAAAGAATTAAAAAGAATAGAGGCTGAAAATAGACGATTAAGATTTCAAGCAACTAAAGATTTAACATCTGAAATTAAAAATTTAGAGAACAGAATTAGTGAACTTGAAACTAAAGAAACCGGGTTAGAGAAAAAATTACTTGACTCAAATTTATACAACGATCAAGAAATATCAATAAAAATAAATTTGGAATACAATAAAACAAAAGAAGAACTGAAAAAATTATTATCTGTTTGGGAAGATAAACAAGAAGAATTAAATGAAATTGAAAGTAAATTTAGTTGATGGAAAGAGAAATACATAAACCACTAAAAAGATTCGGGCAGAATTATATCCGGGATAAAAATGTTCTGTTAAAAATCATAAGTGAATTTAATCCTAAGTCCAAAGACAAAATAATTGAAATTGGTCCAGGGCGCGGCGCTTTAACTAAATTACTTTTAGAAAAAGCGAATAATTTAACAGCCATCGAAATTGATACAAGGGTAATAGAAACTTTACGGACACTTTCACAGTATATAAATATTGTTAATAAAGATTTTTTAACCATAGACTTAAATTCCTTTTATAAAAATGATAGCAAAAAAATAAGAATTATTGGGAACATACCTTACAATATCACTTCCCCTATTATATTCAAATTAATTGACAATCATAAAATTATATCCGATGCAGTATTTATGGTTCAACACGAAGTTGCCAAAAGAATGACCGGAATAAAAGGAACAAAAGATTACGGAATTTTTTCAATTATTTTAAATTACTTTTGTGAAGTTCGTTTTTGTTTTAAAGTATCGAGAAATGTTTTTCAACCAAAACCTAATGTTGACTCTGCTGTTGTTCATTTAAGATTTAAGTCTAACAAAGAAGAATATTTGGTACAAAAAACATTTATAAAAATTGTTAAAGCTTCTTTCGGCAACAGGCGAAAAATGCTAAAAAATTCTTTAAGTAATAGTATATTTAAAGACCTTGATTTTAGCAATTGTAAAATTGACTTATCAAAACGTGCAGAAGATTTAGATATAAAAGATTTTATAAGATTATCTAAATTTACTTTAAAGAACCAACTTAAATAAAATTCAACTTGGAGCTATCCAACTTATATGGAAAAACTAAAATCATTTATAGAAAACATTAAGGCTTATGATTTAGTTACTATTTTCTTTTTCATATTATTAACTATTATAAATATTGTATTTAATAATGTTATAGAACTTTGGTCAACACTTGTTCTTTTAAATATTGGATTAATTTCCTTCATATTAACATTGGCGTATATAGAATATAAATATCAATATAAGTTTATAAAAACATTTCATTACTGGTATTTGGCTCCTCTTGTATTATTAACATTTAAAGAAATTTATCTTCTTGTTCAGGCGATAAGACCTAATGATTATGATTGGTTATTTATAAAAATTGACAGGTGGGTTTTTGGTACTGACCCAACTGTTTTTCTTCATCAGTTTGCATTCCCTGCTCTAACAGAAATATTGCAAATTATTTACGGCTCCTTTTACTTATTACCAATTATTTTATGTTTAATTCTTCTTTATAAGAAAAAACAAACTGCATTTGAGTTTTCTGTTTTTGTGGTTATTTATGGTTTCTTTCTTTCATACTTAGGATACTTTATATTTCCCGGTATCGGTCCGAGATTTACACTTCACAACTTTGCTACTATTAACCAACAATTACCGGGATTATTTTTAACAAATTTTTTACGAGACATTACAAACTTCGGCGAATCTGTTCTACCAAACACACCAAACCCGGCTGCTATTGTTCAAAGGGATATATTCCCAAGCGGACATACTATGATTACTCTTATAGTTATGTATCTGTCGGTTAGATTAAAAAGTAATTCAAAATACTTTTTTATTCCATGGGGAACATTATTGATTTTTTCAACCGTGTATTTGTGGTATCATTATGTGGTAGATCTCTTTGGTGGACTAATTTTTATGATATTTGCTTTATGGAGCGCTAAATATTTGTTTAATTGGTGGAGAAGAAAAATTAAAAAGGAAGAGTTTGAGTATAACCATAAACACCAAATTAATCATTCCGTTTTAAAAGATGATAAAAAAAAACAAGTAAAATTTATATTTGAAAACATTGCCGGAAAATATGATTTCTTAAATCATTTATTAAGTTTCGGTCTTGATTCTTACTGGAGAAAAAAAGCACTAAAATTATCCGGGTTAAATTCGGATTCGATATTGTTGGATGTTGCCTGCGGTACGGGTGATGTGGCAATTGAAGCAAAAAAAATGGGGGTTACAAAAATATTCGGTGCTGATTTTTCATTTAATATGCTCAAACTTTTTAATTCAAAAAGCAAATGGATCCGGGGAAATAACATACAATTAGTTGCTGAAAACATGCCTGTTAAATCCGGATCAATAACAAACATAACTGTGGCTTTTGGGGTAAGAAATTTTTATAACATTGAAGAAGGATTTAAATCTTTTATAAACGTTCTAAAACAAAACGGCAAAGCAACTATTTTAGAGTTTAGACTTCCAAAGAATATTATTTTAAGAATATTATATAAATTTTATTTTAATAATATTCTTCCTTTTATCGGCGGAATTATTTCCGGTAACAGAGAAGCATATAAATATCTCCCTAATTCCGTTGAAGACTTCGATAAGAAAATCGACATAGTAGCTTTGCTAAAAAAGACCGGCTTTTCAAAAATTGAAAAGTATAATTTAACCTTCGGTACTGTTCAAGTTATAATCGCTACAAAATAAAAAAATAATTTAATATTTTTTTAGATTATTGAATTATTATTAAAAAATCAGTTCTCATTTTTTATCAATTTATAGGTGACACAATGAAATTCTTAAAAAATCTTTTTCTTTCAACACTTGCAATTTTTATCATATTATTTTCTGTTAGAGTAAATGCCCAATACACAGGTAAAGTAGATTCTGCATTTTTCAAATCGATGAAATACAGAAACATTGGTCCTTTCCGTGGTGGCAGATCAGATGCAGTTACAGGTATACCGGGTGAAACAACAACATACTATTTTGGTTCGGCCGGAGGTGGTGTTTGGAAAACTGAAAACGGAGGTAATACATGGAAAAATATTTCCGACGGTTATTTCGGAGGTTCCATAGGTGCGATTGCAGTAAGTACGTGGGATCCAAATGTAATTTATGTAGGCGGTGGTGAAGGAACATTAAGAGGAAATGTATCAGCAGGTTACGGTATGTTCAAATCGGTTGATGCGGGGAAAACATGGAAACAAATCGGTTTGAAAGATTCCAGGCACATTACAAGAATCAGAATTAATCCAAAAAATCCTGATATTGTTTATGCTGCAGTACTTGGACATCTTTTCGGCACTAATGAGCAGAGAGGTATTTTTAAAAGTAAAGACGGCGGAAAAACTTGGAAAAGAATTTTATATGTAAATAATAAAACCGGTGCTTCCGATTTAATTATGGACCCTGTAAACCCTAGGATTTTATTTGCGGGAATGTGGCAGGTTAAAAGAACACCTTATGATTTTTCAAGCGGTGGTAAAGGCTCGGGACTTTGGAGATCAACTGACGGAGGAGACACTTGGAAAAATATCTCTAATAAAAAAGGACTGCCCAAAAGTATATTCGGAATTGTGGGAGTTACAGTTTCCCCGGTTAACCATAACAGAATCTGGGCAATAATTGAAGCAAAAGAAGGCGGAGTATTTAGATCGGATAACGGAGGTGATACTTGGGTAAGAATTAACAAAGAGAGAAAACTGCGACAAAGAGCCTGGTATTATTCCAAAATATATGCCGATACAAAGGATGTCGATAAAGTTTATGTTATGAACGTCAGGGCTTGGAGATCAAAAGACGGGGGAAAAACATTTAAGTCAATCCGCACACCACACGGTGACCATCACGACCTGTGGATAAATCCTAATAACTCAAGCTTAATGATAATAGCTGATGACGGCGGTGCACAAATTACTACCGACGGTGGAAAAACATGGTCAACTTATCACAACCAGCCGACGGCACAATTTTACCGCGTTACTACAGATAATTATTTTCCCTACAGAATTTATGCAGCACAGCAGGATAATTCGACCGTTAGAATTCTTTCAAGATCAAGCGGCTCTAGCATAACTGAAAACGATTGGGAGCCAACTGCCGGTGGCGAAAGCGGTTGGATAGCCCCGAAGCCTGATAATCCGGATATAGTATACGGTGGTTCATACGGCGGGCTTCTCACTCGCTATAACTATAAAACAAAAGAAATAAGGTCTGTAAATGTTTGGCCGGATAACCCCATGGGGCACGGTGCAATTGACCTGAAGTACAGGTTCCAATGGAATTTTCCGGTTATCTTTTCAAGACACAATTCGAATGTTTTATACACAGCAGGAAATGTACTTTTCAAATCAACAAACGAAGGACAAAGTTGGGAAGCTATTAGTCCCGAATTAACAAGAGATGCAAAAAATAAATTGGGTCCATCAGGCGGACCAATTACTAAGGATAACACCAGCGTTGAATATTACAGTACAATTTTTACGTTGGACGAAAGTCCAATAAAAGAAGGGGTAATTTGGACAGGCTCCGATGACGGATTAATTTACGTAACTAAAAACGGCGGTAAAACGTGGCAAAACGTAACTCCTCCAAAAAGTATAATGCCTGAATGGATACAAATTAATTCGATTGAAGCGAACCCGTTTAATGCAGGCGGTTTGTATGTTGCAGCCACCATGTATAAATCCGATGACTTTAAACCTTATCTTTATAAAACAAATGACTACGGAAAAACCTGGAAAAAAATTACAAACGGAATAAGTAAAAATCATTTTACAAGAGTAATCCGTTCGGACAAAAACAGAAAAGGTTTACTGTTTGCCGGTACCGAAAGTGGAATGTATATTTCATTTAATGACGGCAAAAATTGGCAGCCGTTTCAACTTAATCTGCCAATAGTACCGATAACAGACCTTGCAATTAAGAATAATGATTTGATTGTAGCAACACAAGGTCGTTCACTTTGGGTATTGGATGATATTACTCCACTTGAAAAATTAAACAAAGAAATAATAAGCTCGAACAATTGGTTATTTAGCCCTCGCCCGGCATATAGACTTCGGGGCGGTTCAGCAAAGTCTTCGTTAACGGCAGGACAGAATCCACCTAACGGAGTAGTTTTCCATTATTATCTTAAAGACAAGCCCGACAGTAATAAAGTTAGTCTTGTTATTTTGGATGAGGAAGGTAATCTGATAAAATCATTTAAACCGAAATCCAAGAAAAAATCTAAGGTAATAAAGATAGATAAAGGAATAAATTCTTTTGTTTGGAATATGAGATACCCCGATGCCAAAAAATTTCCTAAGATGATTTTGTGGGGTGGTGGTGTTACCGGTCCCAAAGCTGTTCCGGGAAAATACAACGCAAAACTAATTGTTGGTAAAGATACACTCTCAACATCTTTTAGCATATTGAAAGACCCTCGTTCATCGTCTTCAATTGCGGATTTAAAGGAACAGTTTAATTTCCTTCTTTCGTTAAGAGACAAGTTATCTAAAACAAACAACTCCATAAAAAAGATAATGAAAATCCGTACGGATATTTCCAACGTACTTAAAAAAATAAATAAATCTAAAAAAACTGATTCTATTAAAGCTTACGGAAAAAAGATAACCAAGGATCTTTCTAAAATTCAGAATAAATTATATCAAACTAAAAACAGAAGCAGACAAGACCCGTTGAATTTTCCCATTAGGTTAAATAACCGCTTGAGCACGTTGGGTTCGAGTGTATCGATGGGTGATTTTAAACCGACTAATCAGGCTGTTGAAGTAAAAAAAGAATTAGCAAAATTGATTGATGTTCAATTAAATGCTCTTGAAAAAATTATAAAGAAAGAAATCCCTAAATTCAATGAAATGATTTTTAAAGCAAAAATACCTGCTGTTAAAGTAGGGAAGTAATGAAAATTAACCTCCGACGTATTGACTTGCCCGCCGTGGCGGGAAACGTCGGAGGTTTTTTTCTTAATAAGTTTTTAAATCAAACCTTCACTTTTCAGTAATTGTTTTAACTTACCAAAAGCTTTTGCACGGTGACTAATTTTATTTTTAGTTTCAGGGGGGAGTTCAGCCGTAGTTTTATCGAATCCATCCGGTAAAAATAAAGGGTCATATCCAAAACCGTTGTTCCCTCTCGGTTCGGAAATTATTTGTCCCTTTATTTCTCCGTTTGTAATAATGTTATTTTTAGAATCTAAATAAACCGCTGCACACACAAACTTAGCATTGTGTGGTTTTGGAAAAGATTTTAATTCTTCCAATAATTTTAAATTATTTTTTTTATCTGTTGCATCCACTCCCGAATACCTCGCAGAATAAATTCCCGGCTCGCCGTTAAGCTGTTCTACAACCAAACCGGAATCATCACTAATTACAGGTATGTTAAAATGCGAATAAGTTTCCACTGCTTTTTTTAATGCGTTTTCTTCAAATGTTTTTCCGTCTTCAACAACATCAAATGCATCATCAAAATCGTTTAACGATAATAGTTCGATATCTAAATCGGAAAAAATATTTTTTACTTCTTTGTATTTCCCTTTATTCTTAGTGGCAAATAATATTTTCATTTGAATTGTTAAACTCTTTTAAGTAATTGGTTAAGTTCATTTTCACCGTTTTCCCTTAACTCAGTTTTTTCATAGAGTAAAGATTTACCGTCCCTGACGAGCCACTCACCTTCTATCATAACAGAATCTATATTATTTCTTCCCGCCGAATAAACAATTTTAGAATAAATATTTTCTTCATCGTTTGATAAAGAAAGAAGCGGTGTTTCTAAATTCATAAGTACAAGGTCTGCTTTTTTACCTACTTCAATACTTCCGATTTCAGAACCTAAGCCAAGGGCATTAGCTCCATTAATGGTTGCAAGTCTAAACACTGTTTTTGCATCCATTTCAGTTGGACCGTGGATTGGTTTTTGGATTAGTGCAGCTAATCTCATTTCAGTAAAGATATTTAATTCATTATTGCAGGGTGCTCCGTCGGCACCAAGTGAAACAGATATTCCTTCTTTTATAAACCTTGGTATATTGGCAATTCCGGAACCTAATTTTAAATTTGAAGAAGGACAATGAGCAATGTTTACATTTTTATTTTTTAAAATATTTACTTCTTTTTCATTAACGTGAATTCCGTGAGCAAGCACTGTTCTATTACTCAAAACACCTATTGAATTAAAGTAATCAATATTTTCTTTGTTAAATCTTTTTCTTACTTCCTCAATTTCTTTTTTATTTTCGGAAGAATGAGTATGGTACAGACTTCCTTCAAAATCATTCATCATTTGCCCGGCTTCAATTAGAAGTTTTTCCGAACACGAAAGTACAAACCTCGGTGCAAAACCGTATTTAATTTTACCGTTATTTTTATTGTGAAAAGCTTTTGCCAATTCATAAGTTTCTTTTAATTCAATTTCGGTTGAAGCTTT
>DRJC01000368.1 GCA_011052365.1 Ignavibacteria bacterium | reverse complement strand
TGCCACTACCAGTCCTTTTAAGCCTACAGGAATAAATTTGGAGATGAGCCAGGGATAAGCCTTGTCGTATGTAATAGCACCGTTGGTTAAAAAATCGGCGTGCGCGCCATCTATATTTTGTTTAAACATTACGAAGGCAATAATTCCGGGAATTACCACAAGTACTGGGATGATCA
Organism: Ignavibacteria bacterium; assembly: GCA_011052365.1. GTDB lineage: Bacteria > Bacteroidota > Ignavibacteria > Ignavibacteriales > Ignavibacteriaceae. The sequence continues at coordinate 3,033 of DRJC01000368.1, read as the reverse complement.
ACTTAAGGAAGCCGGCAAATACCAGCCCCTTTTGTGCCTCATTTAACGATTTAGCAGCGAGCGCCCGCTGGATAATGTACTGGTTAAAACCCCAATAGTACAAGTTGGCAACCCACAATCCGCCAATTAACACAGCGATGCCTGGCAGGTTTTTAAACTGTGGATTATTGGTTTTCAGAATCATTTGAAACTTTTCCGGAGCCGCATCATAAATATAAGCCAGGCCACTTAAGATATGTCCGTTAGGACTTATGTGTTTCAATGCTATTACCGTGGTGATCAAACCTCCGGCAACCAAAAGCCCCACCTGGAATACATCGGTCCATGCGACAGACGAGAGGCCTCCCCACAAGGAATAAGCAGCTGCAAACAAAGCCAAACCAATTATAAAAGGAACTATGGTGTCCCCGTTCCCCTTTGCAACAATAGCGTCCATGGCCTGTGCACCGAGGTACAATACCGAAGTCAGGTTCACAAAAACAAACAGGGAAATCCAAAATATAGCCAAAATGGTTTTTAAACTTGTATTGAAACGCTTTTCCACAAATTCAGGAATAGTATAAAGGCCCTGATTAATAAAGACAGGTAAAAAATATTTAGCTACAATAATCAACGTTAAGGCTGACATCCATTCATAGGAAGCGATGGCAAGTCCGACAGCGAAGGCTGATCCGGACATCCCGATAAATTGTTCGGCAGAAATATTGGCTGCAATAAGGGAAGCCCCAATAACCCACCAGGGAAGGGTTTTCCCGGCAAGAAAATAATCTTCAGCTGTTTTTTGTTGTCCTTTTTTTGTACGGGAAACATAAAATCCCATAAAAATAATCACAACTGTATAAATTATAAAAATCAGATAATCAAGAAAACCGAAATGACTGTTCATAGCTTTTTATTGAAGGTTAAACAAACTATATTCTCATGATTTTTAACAGCTTGAGAGGAACGTTCTTTTCGTTATTTAATAAAATGGCGGCAACTATATCAAATAGAAACCAAATGTGTCCCCTCATCAATATTAATTTTAATAATATGCGGAGAATCACCACCAGATGTTTTGTAATGTTCAATAATATTTTCTTCAAAGCAACCGATAGCGTGTTTTTTAATCAAATTGATGGTGCAGCCACCAAAGCCGCCACCCATCATTCTCGAACCAAGCACTCCGCCAACTCCCTTAGCAAGTTCTACCAGCTGATCAAGTTCGGGACAACTTACTTCATACAGGTTCTTCAATCCCTCATGAGAGTCGAACATTTGTTTTCCAAAGGATATAAAATCATTATGATCAAGTGCTTCACAGGCCTTTTCAACACGAATATTCTCCTCAAGCACGTATAGACAACGATTATAAACCAATGTATCCAACTCTTTCTTATGTATTTGGATCATTTCTATTGTAACATCGCGTAACGCACGTATTTCAGGATTATACTTCTGCAAAACCGACACCCCGGCGTCACACTCCTGACGCCTAACATTATATTCAGAACCATCCAAAGAACGCTTCACACCACTATCTACCAGTACTAACATCTGGTCTTGCATCTCAAAAGGATGATAACTATAGTCCAGGCTTCTGCAATCAAGCTTAATCACCTGATTTGTCCTGCCATTCATCACTGCAAACTGATCCATGATCCCGCATTGTACCCCGGCATATTCATGTTCTGCTTTTTGAGAAAAACTTACCAAATCAAATTTTTTATAACCAAATTCCCCCATCTGATTAATAGCAAAAGCAAGCCCTGTTTCAAGAGCAGCAGAGGAGGACATACCGATACCCATGGGTAAATCACCACCGAATACACAATCGAATCCCCTCACCTTTTTCCCTGCTTTCACAAATTGCACAATTACCCCTAATAGAAAATTAGCCCATTTTTTATTACTAATTGCTAACTTATCAACCGGTGTTTCATAATATTCTTCAAGATTGTAGCTATAAAGCCGAAATTTATTGACGTCATTCTGGTTACAGATAAAATAAGTTGCTAAATCTATAGCAGCAGGCAACACAAAACCGTCATTATAATCGGTGTGTTCGCCAATTAAATTTACCCTGCCGGGAGATTTAACACATATAGATGCTTTCCCAAAATGCTGTTCAAATACCTGATTAATTTGTTTAATCATTTTCTTCTTCAATTTAATAAACAATATTTACAAGCCGCTATGACAATAACGCCACTCTACACAAAGAATCGGGGGTTCATAAAACTATACGAAAAACGTGCTACCATCAAATCAAATATTCACAATTCTATTCATAAAATCACATTCCTTCTCATCTTTAAAAGCGTAATAATAAGCGCCTTTTTTTGATTCGGAATTATACTTTTTGTTTAATCGCGTCATAACATTTAGCGAAAGGATTTTTTTGCGGAAGTTACCCTGGTCAAATTCTTTATTGAAAATGGAATTATATAATTGCCGCAACTGGGTAATCGTAAACTCATTAGGCAAGAGGTTTCGTCCGACCAAATCTCTGCTTGCTTTCATCCTAAGCTTGTCAAGTGCACATTTTACCATTTCTTCATGGTCAAAAATCAATTTGGGGCGATCATTTACAGGGCACCACTGAGCCCCAAAAGAATCTACAAGTTGATGGTTATGTTCCTGAATATTAATTAGTGCATAAAACACCACACTAATAACCCTGCCTCCTATATCACGATCAGGTTTTGAAAAAACCCTGACTTGCTCCATAAAAACATCTTTTAGTCCTGTGATTTTTATCAAAACACGAGAAGAAGCTTCGTCGCATGATTCATCAGGATTTACCCATCCGCCCACTAACGACCACTCTCCTTTTGCCGGCTCTAATTTCCGCTTAAATAACAATAATTTTAACTGTTTTCCCTCGTACCCAAAAATCACATTATCAATTGCCACGAGATGCTTTTCCTGAGAATCATATGATTGAATCATAACTATTTTTTATGCAAAAGTACTTATTACCTTTAACAAAACAAATAAAAAGTAACAAATACTTTTTTAAATTTTCCACACTCCAAATTTATGTTGCTCCTT
>DRJC01000367.1 GCA_011052365.1 Ignavibacteria bacterium | reverse complement strand
CCCGGTATTATTAAAAGACAATGGGAACTTATGCCAACCAATAGATCTATTATCGCAATCAATAAAAGTTTGGTTGAAAATAAATCTACTTTTTCTAATTCATTAAAAGAATTTGGCTTATGGACATTCTATACAAACTATAGAAGTGTTTCAGGAAAGTATTTTAAGGATGGTTTAAATTATCCAATTGCAAGACCTGTTTCTACCATGTTTTTTAATTCAACAGTTGACACAGTCAATTTAACGGCTAAAGCATTATCTAATAATTTTTTAAAATTTACCAATGTTTCCGACACTGTTGATGTTATTGTTTCAAATACGGATGTTCAATCAGGGGTAGATAGTTTGAGGAAAAACTTTTCAGCTCAATATATTTTATTTTCAACACCTGTAACCGGGGCAGTTAGGTTAAACGATAAGTATTACTCAAAGCTAAATGTAAAGAATCCTGGTATTTGGCAAATTTCTGAATTTGTAAATGGAAAGTTGGTTGTTCCTACCACGCTTCCGCTCCCCACCTCAGAAATATTTGCTTACCCAAATCCTTACAACTATAGGGATGGTTCTGCCATTTATTTACCTGTTTCAATTGGAAAACCGACAACGGCAACACTCAATATTTATTCAGCCAGCTTAAATTTAATGTACTCAAATTCGATAAATGTTATAAATATTAATGGTAAGAATTTTGTTTTATGGAATGGGAGACAAACAAATAATAACAAACTTCCATCCGGTGTTTACGTTTATATTACTAAAGTTGGTGATAATATACTAAAAGGGAAACTGGTTATTTTTAATGAATAAATATTACCTACTTGCTGAAGATATTTCAAAGAAATTCGGTAGGCGATTAATTTTTAACGGTTTAAATTTTGAATATAACCATAACGGAATTTATGGAATTGCCGGCATAAACGGTTCCGGAAAATCAACACTAATAAAAATAATTGCGGGAATTATTTCACCTTCTTCCGGAAAAGTTATTCATAAATTAGATGACAAAGTTATAGAGGAAGAAAAGCTGCATAATTATGTTGGTTTTGTTGCACCTTATCTAATTATGTATGAAGAATTTTCTGCTTGGGAAAATCTAACTCATATTTCTAAAATAAGAGGAATAGAATTTAACAAAGAGTTATTTAATTCATTACTTAATGATTTCCTTTTAATAAAGAGAAAGAATGATTTAGTGAAGACATACTCTTCGGGTATGAAACAAAGGCTTAAATTTATTTTTGCCTTGATGCATTCACCCAAAATATTACTTATGGATGAACCGACATCCAATCTTGACGACGAAGGAAAGGAAACAGTTTATAGGATTGTAAATAGAGAGGGAAAAAATAAAATTATTGTTATTGCTTCAAACGAAAGAACAGATTTGGATATGTGCAGTACTAAAATAGAATTAGAGGATTATAAAAAATAAAGACAGATTAGATATTGAAACCTTACGCATTATTTAAAAAAGATTATCATTCTGAATTACGAACGCGTTATGCAATAAATTCACTTACAATGTTTATTATTGTAGCCTTAAGTGTAATTCTTTTTTCTATCGGGAATGAAAAAGTTCCGCAAAATTTAACAGGGGGACTTCTTTGGGTTGTTATATTTTTCTCTGCAATGTCGGGGTTATCCCGGGCTTTTGTTTCCGAGGAAGAACGAGGTACTTCTTTAATCCTTCATTTAATTGCTGCTCCTACAACAATATTTAACGGAAAACTTCTTTTTAATTTAATATTAGTTTTTCTAATGAATATTGTAATTACAATACTTTATTCGGCTTTATTTGAAGAATTTATAATAAGAAATTTCTTGCTCTTTTTTCTTACATTTATTCTTTCTAATATTGGTCTTGCAATTGCTTCAACAATTATTGCAGCTATAATATCTAAAGCTGGAGCAAAAGGAACATTATACCCTGTGCTATCATTTCCCATTCTGCTTCCTTTGATATTAATATCTGTTATGTTAACATCATATTCTATGATCGGCGCATCATTTGCAGATGCTAAAATGGGGTTAGCCGTTTTAGTTAGTTATGATGTTATAATGCTCACAGTTTCATATATGTTATTCGATTTTATATGGAAAGATTAGTAATTTTATAAATAAAAAAATAAACACTTATGGCTTGGAAAATATTCTTATTTATCTTACTTACTTTCGTTTTAATTGCCGGAATTTCTTTTCCGATTGTTGAGAATCCTAAAGTATGGTATCAATTTCCCTTAATACCCGGTTTGAAAGAAAATGCAAAAATTATTTTCTTTCATGTTCCTTCTGCATGGTTAGCAGTAATTGGATTTTTGATGTCCACTATTTACAGTATAAAATATTTAAGAAAGAAAAATTTAGATGATGACGCAAAATCATACTCTGCTGCACAATTGGGACTTATTTTCTGCATTTTGGCAACTATTACCGGCGCAGTTTGGGCAAAATTTGCGTGGGGTTCTTTTTGGAGCTGGGATCCACGCCAGACAAGTATATTTGCTCTATTACTGATTTATGGTGCTTGGTTTGCGCTTCGTTCTTCAATTGAATCTGAGGATAAAAGAGCAACTCTTTCTGCTGTTTATTCAATTATTGCCTTTGTAACAGTTCCATTTTTTGTTTTTATAATGCCGAGAATAATGGACGGTTTACATCCGGGTTCAGCTGATGATAAAGTTACACCAGGCGGTGGTCCGATTGTAGATTTTAGAATGAACGACAGTATGTTAGTAATATTCTTTTTGTCGCTAATCGGTTTTACAATTCTCTATTATTGGATGTGGAAAATAGGTTACAAATCATTGCTTTATAAAGAAAAACTAAACAAAAAGTTAATACGAGGATAAAATTGGAAGGATTTTATAAGTTCTTAGAAAATAATTCGATTTTCATAGTAATGATAATTGTCCTTATAGTCTGGATTGGTATTTTTGCATACTTATTCAATTTAGATAAAAGATTAAAAGGAATTGAAAAAGAAATTGAAAAGGAAGTTGAGGAAGATAAAAATGAAGAATAAATATTTCTTTGACGGATTTATTCTTATTGTTGTAATAGGACCTTTGTGTCAGCCTAACACAATCTGAGAGAATCTTTGGTATAGAATTTTAGCTATTAAATAATATAAATTAATCTTGACAAAAAATATTTGCGTGCTTAACTTTGTTCTTCCTTTTTTTAGATATAGTTCTTAAAGAAATTGATTCCGCGATAGCTCAACTTGTCCGCCTTTGGCGGATGGAAGAGTCCGTCAGCTGACGGATTAACCGAAGGGTTGTAAGTTCAAGTCTT
>DRJC01000366.1 GCA_011052365.1 Ignavibacteria bacterium | reverse complement strand
TCAATTAATTGGTTCCAAATTTCTATTTTTGTCTTCATATTTTTCTTTAAGCCTAATTAATAATTAATGAATAAGATAATAAAGAATATAATAAAATTTTAGAAAAACTTTACTGAAGCAGCAAAGTCATTCTAAAAACTTCTCTTTCATAATTTGATTTTACCTCTTCAGGTTCAATTTCAAACCCTAATTGTTTGTAAAGATTTATAGCGGCAAACAATTTTTTGTTTGTGAGAAGAGTAACGAATTTTGCTCCTTTGGAAAAAGCAAAACCTATAACGGATAATGCGAGTTTTTTTCCGGCTTGTTTACCCTGTGCTTTTTCAGTCACAGCCATTTTTGAAAGTTCGTAAGTATACTTATCAATTTTGATAGCGGCACATGTTCCGATAATTTCATTATTAAGCCTCGCAAAAAATATTTGTCCTCCTTTTTTGATTATAAATTTATCAGGGTTGCTCAATAGTTTTTCATCTTCCGGTTCAACAACAAAATATTGCTTCAGCCATTCATAGTTTAACTGCTTAAAGTCTTCTCTGTATTTTTTGTTATAAGTAATTATTTCAACTTGCTGCATTATTCTATCTTTAATTTTTTCATCCAATCTTTGTTTATAATTTTTTTGTTTTAAAAGATTATTTATAGAATTAATCATATTAAAAACATCGTAACCTGATTCTTCAATTATTTCTTTATTAACACTTTCAATGTCGGAATAAAGTTCCTGCCAATTGTTTAATAACTCTTTTCCCTCTTCCGTCAGTTTTGAATAAGTCTGCCTTTTATCCTGCAAACCCGGGCTTGTTTCAATTAAGTTTAATTCTTTCAATTTATTTAATATTTGTATAACGGCGGGATGAGTAATTTGTAAGTTGTCGGCAAGTTTTTGAACAGTACTTTTTTCAACTTTTTGAAGAAAATAAAGAACAGGAAATAATTTCGGATCGAATCTTGAATCTCTATTTTTGCAAACCTCTGTAATCTCTCTTTGAATAGATTCCCCTAATTTTTTTAATAAATTACCGAAAGAAAATAATTTTAATTCCGAGAATGTTTCGTTTTTCATAGTTTAATCAAGTTTTGTGTAAATACAAACGTAAGCACTTACATAAAAATAAATAATCTATTCCTTTAAAACAAATAATGGAATTTACTTTAAGTGTCTAATTCCGATAAAAGTTCCAGTAGATTAAATTGTTTGGTTTCGAATACGATATTTCCTTTTTCATCCCGGGGCCAATCGTATTCGGGACGGTCGGCATAAAGCTCAACACCGTTTCCATCAGGATCGGAAATATAAACCGACTCGGAAATGCCACTGTCTGTTGCGCCTTGAACCGGGTATTTTTGTTCCCAAATTTTCTTAAATGCTTTAGCTAATTCTTTACGACTTGGGTACAATATGGCAAAATGGTACAACCCAATTTGATTTGAATCCTTGGGGTTTGCATTTTCAGCATCCCAAGTATTAAGAGCAATATGGTGATGATAATCATTGGCAGATAGAAAAACCGCCGAATCACCGTACCAGGTTTTAATTTGAAAACCTAATAAATCACGGTAGAATTTTATTGATCGATTTAAATTTTTAACTGTTAGATGGATGTGTCCAATAGCAGCATCGGGGGAAATTTTATAATCCATAAAAGAGGTCTCTATATTTTAACTGAATATTTGTTCCGGTTAAGTTAATAAATTAATTTTGTAAAAAAGCTGTTGCCTCAATTTCTACAAGTAATTCAGGTAAAACCAAAGCCTTAACTTCAACCATAGACGTTGCAGGTTTTATTTCTCTAAAAGATTCGGCATGTGCACGACCGACTTCATTTTGCAGACTAATATCGGTAACGTAAATTCTTGTTCTAATTACATCTGTAAGTTTTGCCCCGGCTTCATTTAAAGCTTTTTTAATTTTTTTTATAATAAATTTAGTTTGTACATAAACATCATTCAAACCCACAACCCTGCCACCGTCTACAGATGCAGTTCCAGAAACTTCAATTAAGTTACCAATTCTAACGGCTCTGGAATAACCGAACATCTCTTCCCATTTAGCATTAGAAGAAATATTTTGTCTATTTGTTGACATAAAGTTCCCCTTTGTAAATAAAATTAATCAATACTTTGTAAATCTATCAAATCAAAATAATTAAAACCTTGGGGAACAATAAAATCAGAACCACCAAGCATTATTTGAATACTATCACTCGGAGAAGAATTTAGTTGAAAATCAATTATAAATTTAGACCACTTATTTTTAGTAATAAATTGATCTTTTATAAGTGTTTTTGAATTGTCACTTAATTTATAAATAGCGATACTTCCCGGGTCCTCGGTCGATTTAGACCAAAAAGTTAAACGATAATTATGTTTGCCTGTTAAAGCTTTTATGTTTTTGCTTACATAAGCACCCAAGCTTCTTGCTTTTAGAAATATTGAAAAGTTACCGCCATTTAGTGGAACGGCTTTTGAAAATTTAACAATCGGGGGTCCCGGACTTATCCAACCATCAAGCGATGCCTTTCCATTCAATTCAAAAGAAGTTAAGAGCAACGTGTTGGGTTTATTTTGTACATCAGGTGCTACGGGATCAATATTTTTAGTGCAGCCGCTTATCAACATTAAAAAAAAGAAAATGATAAATAATTTAGCTTTCATAAGATTTCTCCACTATATCTTATTTTAAACAGAACAATCATTTTTCAATATTTCACAATTAATGATGCAGTATTATTTAATTGATATATATTTTAATTAAACAGATATTTTTAATTATTAAACATAAAATAAAAAGATAAAAACACAATAGAAATTGTAACAATTTTTAAACTGATTTCGTCTATATATAAACACAATGCTTAAGCAGATTAAATATAATTCGTTAATAAGTCAACTAAAAGATAAAATATTTAATTATGCCTTATATATGGTTAATAACCAAATGGATGCAGAAGACATTACGCAGGATGTATTCATTAAATTGTGGAATAATTTTGAGAAGATAAAACTTATAAAGGCTAAACCGTGGCTTCTTAAAACAACTCATAATTTGTGTATAGATTATTTGAGAAAAAGGAAAAATCAAATGAATAGATCAGTAGAAATTCAAGAAAACACTATTTCTAACGGAAGAGATATTTTAAGTGACCCGGAAATTAATTACAGAAGAAATATGCTGAAAGAAAGAATTAATAATTCAATAAAGAAATTACCTGATAATATGAAAAGCGTTTTTGTCTTATATGAAATTGAAGGTTTCAAATATAGAGAAATCAGCAAGGCATTGGATGTTCCATTAAACAGTGTTAAGGTTTATTTATTAAGGGCAAGAAAAAAACTACAAGAAGATTTAAGAGAATTTAAATATGAAAACGGATAATCAAATAAAAGAAAAAACTCTCAATAAAATAATAAGATGTGCTTACGGTGATGCATATTTTACAGAGAAATTAGAAATGTTCATTCGAAAGTTATTCAGCAGGCAAATTAAAAACATTTATTCGGAATATAAGTTTACTGCAAAAGAAGTTCATTCAATAAAATTAAAGAATATAGATTTAAATAACTTACCCGGCAAAGGAAAAAAAAGAACAAATACTTTTTCAAAAATCATTTCTTTTATTTCGTTAAAACCCATTGGTATATCTTATGCATCGGTAGCTTTAGTTCTAAGTGTAATTGCTTTGTTTCTACTAATAGATAAAAATAGTGAAACACGTTATACACAAGCAGAAATATTACAAGCCAACCGGAATGTTAAATATTCGCTTGCCATAATCGGGCAAGTATTTAATGAAACCGAGAAAAAACTAAACGAAGAGATTGTTAATAATAAAATTAGAGAACCAATTAAAAAAGGATTTGAAACAATTAATACATTATATAAATAAAGGAGAAATAGATGAAATATTTAATGAAAACATCAATGCTTGCAGTTTTTTTATTTGCATTAACTGTAAACGCACAAGATGATGGAAATTATGTCAATGAACCGGGGTATGTCGATTTTGGAAAATTAACGTCGTTTTATAAAGGCGATGATATAACGGAAGTTTTTATGGATGCGCCACTGTTAAGAATGGTTTCAAAATTATCGGGTGAAAATGATCCGGAGCTGAAAAACTTACTAACCGGTTTGAAACTTATAAAAGTATATTCTTTTATAGTTCCGGAAAATGAGAGGAAAAACTTGGTAAAAAGGATAAAGGAAATTGATAAGAAATTATTAAGTAAAAAATGGTACAGGATAATCAAAGTAAAAGAAAAAAATAAATACACCAATGTTTATCTAAAGTCATCTAATGATGAAAACAATATTGTAGGATTAGCTGTTGTATCGATTGATGATAACGGGAAAGCGTCTTTCGTAAACATAGTGGGCAATATAAATATGGATAATCTCGGAAAATTAAGTGATAAATTTAATATACCGAAGATGTTTAGCAAAAAACATAAAAAGAAAGTCACTGAAGAAAAAAAGAAATAATGTTTAACAAAATAATTAAGGGAAAAGGGATTAAAGTAAACTTAATCCCTTTTCAGTTTTTAATCGTATAGTCTGTGGAATGTTTTCTCGTTTTTATTGTGTATGTTCTTTAAGGACAGGGAATGGGCTAAAAACTTAATATTGTAACTTTCTTCCTTTTCACCTTTTAATTTTAGTTTTAAAGTAAAACCATTTACTCTGAATGTTCCTCTTTGTGTCGTTAAAGGTATTCTTAAAAACAATGTATGATCGCTTTTAAATTTATAATATGATTTTTGTCCGGCGATGTTCTTTGTTACCCAAGTCCCGACTTCGGGCATATTTTTCCTTTTTCTTTTTCCAACCCTTATCATAACTCGCGAATGTTCTTTTCCTTTGATTTTGTACTTCTGAAACAAAGAGTCTCCTCTTATTTCCACAAAGCTTGTATCCAAAGATGTTTCGCCGGTTAAATGGTTGAATAGGGCGGAGATTAATTCATTTCCTTTAAAGATGTAAACATAGTATACAATAGCACCTGAAGTAATATCAACAGTCCCGTTTTCATTAAACTGCCAGATGGTTCCAACTTTAGAGTTTCTAATTACATCAGATTCCCATTTGCCGATTAACCCTTTTCTCACATCTTGTGCAAAGGATGAGGAATAAATTATTATAAACGCGCCGATTAAAAATATTTTTGCTAAATTTTTCATAATTCAATTAATTTTGTTTTAATGAAACACTTATTTGCTCAATTTGTTTTAAATGATGTTTTAAATGAAAAACTAAAAAGTCCAAAGTCTGGTTTAAATTAATAAATCCAATATAAGGATGCTTAAAAACTCCTTTGTTAAGTTTATCTTTTGGTATAGTTAAACACACTTCATTTATGCCTGTTCTTATTTCATTCCACTTACTTAAGAGTTCATTTACGTTTACTGATTCAGGTACTTTCCGTGCTATGGGCGGTGCTTTAAATTTAATGTTTGTTTTTAATGCGGACTTTAAAATAAAAAATTTAAATGAAGCGCTTAATCCCAAATTTTTTAATTCAGTATCTGGTTTTAAGGAATT
>DRJC01000365.1 GCA_011052365.1 Ignavibacteria bacterium | reverse complement strand
TCTGATAACACAACAAAGAAAATGTATTACAAAGGATTGCGCACGGTTGCAGCCGATAATTTATGTCTGCCGGCAAAAGTTGCAAACGGACACATCTTTGATTTAATTAATAAAAAGGTAGACAGGATATTTTATCCCTCAATAGTATTTGAAGAAAAAGTAGGCGAAGATGCTAAGAATACATACAACTGTCCGATTGTTACCGGCTACGGCGAAATTTTAAAACGAAACATAAAATCCGACATCCCGATAGATTCTTTTGCAATGAGTTTTAATTATATGCCCGGCGTTAAGCACAATGCATACGAATATTTGAAAGAATACGGAATAACAAAATCTCAAGTGGGTGGAGCAATTAAGTTCGGAATGGAAGTAGAGTACAAATCCATTGAGCTAAGGAAAAATCTTGCAAAAGATATAATTAAAAAAGCTAAAGCCGAAGATAAACCGCTGATAATTCTTTTAGGAAGACCGTATCATTTGGACCCGATGATCAACACAGGGATAATGGATTTAATTTATGACCTTGGCGCTTACGCAATTTCCGAAGACTCAATTCCCGACATAGACAAAATGAATTTGGAAGGAGTTTTACCGCTTACCCAATGGTCATATCACAATAGGTTGTACCTCGCAGCAAAATGGATTATTAATCAAGATTACAATAAGGTTGCGGCACTTCAGTTAAATTCATTCGGGTGCGGACCCGATGCAGTTGTTGTGGACGAAGTGAAAACAATAGTTGAATCCGGTGGTAAAGTTTATATTTCAATAAAGATTGATGAAATGTCAAATCTTGGTGCAGCCAAAATTAGAATCCGTTCGCTGCTTGAGGCATTAAATCAAAACAAGAGTTTTAACATTAAGCCGCGTATTTACACAAAGGAATTTACAAAAAGCGATAAAAAGAAAACCATTCTCGTTCCGTACTTTGCAAAAATGTATTCGGAGTTGCTCGAACCTGTTTTTTACCATTTGGGTTACAACTTCGTAACATTGTATCATCAATCCAACGAAGCGGTTGACGAAGGTTTGAAATACGTAAACAACGATATGTGTTATCCCGCAATTGTTGTTATTGGAGATTTGATAAAAGCACTTAAAAGCGGTAAGTACAACCCGGATGAAACCGTAGTAGCATTATCTCAAACCAATGGGCAATGCAGAGCTTCCAATTATGTCCCGCTTCTTAAAAAAGCGTTAATTGATGCGGGATTTTTTAATACTCCCGTAATTAGTTTAAGCTCGGATTCCTTTAAACAGGGCTTTACATTCAACCCGGCAAAATTCCTGAAATACACGGTAATTCTATTTACCATTGCCGATGGAATTATATGCATGAAATTAAAGACAAAACCTTTCGAAATAAATAAAGGCGAAACAATTACACTGGTAAACAAATTACTTGAACAACTGTACAGCGATGCATATTACAAACCTCCTACAAAAAAATATTTGCAAAAGTTTATGAAATACGCCGTTGCCGAGTTCAATAAAATTCCGGTGAAGAACAAACCGGTAAAAAAGAAAATAGGCATTGTGGGAGAAATCTATTTGAAGAGCAATTGTTTTTCAAATAATTATTTGGTTGAATGGCTTGAAGAAAGAGGCTATGAAGTTGTACTTCCATCATACACAAAGTATTTTGAATACGGATTTTACAGCAGGGTATATTCGGCAAAAGAAAGAATAACTGAACCGGATAAGACAAAACTTACTACCGGTGCAATAAATCACCTTACAATTGAGCATTACAGAAAGCTTGTTGAAAAAGAATTGAAGAATTTTAACCGTTACAAAAAGGAAGTATTAATAAGTGAAGCTTTACAGCATAAGAACGAACCGCTTCCCCAGTATTTACAATTCGGGGAAGGCTGGCTACTGCCGTTGGAAATTTCCGAAATGGTAAAAGACGGTGTAAGGGATGTAATTTCGCTTCAGCCATTCGGTTGTATTTCTAATCACATAGTAGCTAAAGGTACTTACCGGCAGTTAAAAAACAAATATAACACGAACTTGCTTCTGTTAGATTATGATTCCGGTACAAGCGAAGTCAATACAACAAACCGCTTGGAGTTGTTTTTATCTAACAATTGATTAACATTTCACTCGTCGAGGCTGTCTCAAAAATCCAGAATTTGATTAACGATTTAAAAAGTACGAATTTGTAGGGCTGTATTTTCAGCATTATTAAATTGAAAAATAAAAATTATAATAAAGATAAATCGGAGGATATAATGTCAAATGCTTATTATAAAGTACCAACACCGGTAAATGAACCTATATATTCTTATGCACCTGGAAGCAAGGAAAAAGAAGAACTAAAAAAGAAATTAACAGAATTGCAGTCAAAAGAAATTGAAGTACCGTTAATAATCGGCGGTAAAGAGATTAGAACAGGCAACACAGGTGAAATGAGAGTACCGCATAATCATTCTAAAAAGCTTGGTGTTTACCATAAAGCCGGTGTAAAGGAAGTGGGAATGGCAATCGAGTCTGCTCTTGCCGCAAGAAAAAAATGGGCAGATATGCCTTGGGAACACAGAGCTGCAATTTTTCAAAAAGCAGCTGAATTACTTTCGGGTTCCTGGCGTTCAACGGTAAATGCAGCAACAATGTTGGCTCAATCAAAGACAGCATATCAAGCTGAAATTGATGCAGCTTGTGAGTTAATTGATTTCTGGAGATTCAACACTCATTTTATGACCCAATTAATGGCAGAGCAACCGATGTCGTCAAAAGGAATGTG
>DRJC01000364.1 GCA_011052365.1 Ignavibacteria bacterium | reverse complement strand
TACAAGGGCTTTGTAGCATCACAATACAAGATACTCTGAGTTTAACGGATTATTTTAAAAAATAATTTTCTTTGGGAAATTGCCTAACGTTATAAAGGATTCATCTCGAAGCCTGCCGAGAGATAATCCGGTGTTGGACTAAGCCCCCTCCTACACTGTGTTTCGGAGGACGGGCGGAAAGCGGCATACCGTGTAGTATCCCGACAAAAAAACATCGGGACAAGTTTTGTAATTTCAATGGTGGTTTTCAGGGTTGGTTTTTATTTCTTTTCTAAAAATCAAATAACAATGTGAAAAAAAATTGTTTTTATGTATGGTTTTTCATCTTCGTTAGTAATTTTTATATCAAATATCAAAACATTCTCAATTATTTTGCATAATTGACCGATTACCTTAAAAACTGATATTTTAGGCACACCGGTTAAAACTTAGTTTATCGAAAGAGTCGTTCATCTGTGGTGGAGCTTTGTTGAACCGCCGGGAAGGCCCGCCTTCGCTAAAGCTTCTGCGGACAGGTCTAGGGATTACTATTACAACAACCATTTCCTTTTTGCATACCGGACATTTGAAAACTTTAGGTTTATTTGTTTTAGTAACCAATTTATTTCCGTTATGACCATAGCCAAACGTATCTCTTATTTTCGCAAGAAGTGTTCTGTTTTTCACGGCAAACACCCCGTAGTAACGCACTTTGACAAACCCGGTAGGTAAAACGTGCTGTAAAAATCTTCTAATAAATTCTTCTGCTTGAAGTGTCATAATTTTCCACCGATTTGTTTTTGATTCTTTGTGCTTAAATGTAACCATTTCGTTTTTACAGCTTACTATTTTGCTGTTGCTTATTGCAATACGGAAAACATATTGAGCTAAATACTTCATAGCTTTATCGCCTCTGCCGACCGGGATAGAGTTCACAATCCAATCCTTGCGCCAAATTTTAGAAGGAATGCTATGAAACAAATCTGGAGCATCTTTTTTTAACTCATCACGGAACTTGGCTCTAAAAATAACAGAGAGAGCTTTAACCGGCAGTAAGAAATTATCTCTTGATTTAATCCATTGGCTTTTCTCATTCGAGTAGCCCCCGCCGGTAACTATGTAATGAACGTGTGGATGAAAGATAAGAGTTCTGCTCCAAGTATGAAGAATGCCGATTAAACCCGGTTTACCTCCTATATATTTTGGGTCTGCTGATAATTTCTCTATTGACTTGGAAGAACACCTAAAAAACAGATTGTAAAATAATTTCTGGTTGCTTCGAGCAAAACTTCTCAACTCTTCGGGTAAAGTAAAAGTAATCATAAAGTGATTTACCGGAAGAAGCAGTTTATTGTTTTTCTCCAACCAAAGATTAGCTTTATCATTTTGACATTTGGGACAGTTTCTATTACCGCACGAGTGATAGCTGTATTCATATTTTTTACAGTCCGGACAGAAGTAAACCTTACCACCCATAATAGGCGTTCTGCACTTGATAATATCATCAAAAGCTTTAATGTGACTTGACAGCATTCCGGACGAATATTTACTAAAATAAGAACCGCCGTAGTTTTTGAATATGTCGGCTATTTCAAACATACGGCAGAGATCAATAAAGGTCTGCCATAAGATTGTTTATCTTTTTTGAGATATCGCTTTTAAGCAACGGCGTAAGATGAGTATATACCATCGTTGTTCTGATAGACTTGTGACCAAGATATTCTTGAATGATGCGTATATCGGTTCCGTCTTCAAGTAAGTGAGTGGCATAAGAATGACGAAGAGTATGCACCGAAGCGTTTTTTGTAATACCGATTTCCCGGAGTGATTTCTTGAATACGGTTTGTATACTTGTGTCCGGTAGCGGCTTGGTAGAAGTAGATTCATTTGCTTCTCCTCTACCCGGTGCCGGAAAAACAAGCAATGGATTACGATGAATTTTGTAGTGATCTCTTAATATATTTAATGTTGATTTAGGTATAGGTACATATCTATCGCTTCCGCCTTTAGCTTTTTGTATGTGAATTAGCATACGTTTACTGTCTACTTGCTCTACTCTCAACGATGTTGCCTCGTGCAATCTTAGCCCGCAAGAATAGATAAGCGTAAGACAAGCGCGGTGTCTTAACACTCGTATATTTTTCAATACGGCTTTTACCTCCTCTCTGCTCAAGACAACAGGCAGTTTATTTTCTCTCGGCGAACGGACAAGATTAAGAACATCAAATTTTTTGTTTAAGGTTTTTTCAAATAAGAATTTTATACCGCAGAGTGCTATTGTTTGGGTAGCTCTTGCATATTTCTTTTCATTTTTGAGATAAAGAAAATATTGACGTAGTTCTTCGTTTGTAATCTGTTCGGGTGGTTTATTAAAGTATTCAATAAGCTTTTTGGCCCGGTAAAGATATGTCTCTTGAGTTCTTTGGGAGAAACCCAATAACTGCATATCCTGTTCCATTCGAGTGATGATTTTAGTATTCATTACATACCTCTGTTGTTGTTTGTTATTTACCCGACTCTGGCGGGAGTATTGTTTGGTTCAACAGAAATATATAATTTAAATGCAGAGTAGAAACATATTTGAGAATATTTTTAACGGTTGGGATGCTCTGCCGCTTTGCGGCTTAGTCCAACCAGCTTTTTCACCCGACCCCACCGGAGGCGGGCAAGCTGCGGAAACGGTGCGGCTTTCCCGCCAAAAAGACGGCGGACAAGCGTTGTTCGTT
>DRJC01000363.1 GCA_011052365.1 Ignavibacteria bacterium | reverse complement strand
TCTTTAATAGCATCCGTATGAATGCGATAATTTACTTTAGCCAAAGTTCGTTGCAGGTTCCAGTCTAATTTTAAACGATTGTTTTCATCTTCTTTGAGTCGTTGAAATTCTTTGATAATATACAATTTGAATTCAATTGAAATCCAGGAAGCAAATTCAAAAGCAATATCTTTGTGAGCGTAAGTTCCACCATATCTACCGGCTTTGGAAATAATTCCAATGGCATTGGTTTTTTCTATCCATTGTTTTGCAGTTAATGTGAAACTATTGAGACCAGCTTGTTTTCTAAACCCATCGAATTCGATGGGTTTAAAATCGGGGTTATAAATTTGTTCCCAAAAGCCCAATAATTCAATGGTATTCCTATTCCGAAGCCAGTTTTGAATAATGTAATCGGTACGTTTAGTATCTTTGAACCGGGCAATATCGGTAAGTGATATATAATCCGATTTGGCACCGGTATAAATGGCAATTTCTGTTCCTTTTACATTTATTTTTTTACTTTTTGCCATAGGTTTACTTTAAGATTAATTAGGTAATCAATTCAGTTCATCAACTTTGCTCACTTGTTTTCATTTAAGATAAGCATGCCGTCCCAGCCTGCTTTATGTTTACTTAAAATGTAAAATAAATATTAAAATATTAAAAACTAAACCCTCTTAAAAACTCCTCCGTAGTCATTCTTCTACTTCCCTCTTTTTGAAGTTCAAGAATTTTCAAACACTTTTCACCGCAGCCTATAAATAATTCATTTTTGGTTTGTAAAATTTCGGAAGGCATTAAATCGTTATTTTTATTTATTTCCGATTTATAAATTTTTATCACTTTATCTTTGTGAATAAAAAAAGCACCGGGGAACGGAGAGAGTCCCCTAATTTGATTGTGAATTTTTTCAGCAGGATTATTCCAATTTATTTTTGCAGTTTCTTTTGTAATCTTTGGTGCGGGTGTAGAAAAAGAATTATCCTGTTTTATTAAATTAAAGTTTTGCTCATCAATTAAATTTACTGTATCCAAAACGACCTTTGCTCCAAGTATGCTCATCTTATCGTGAAGACTGCCGAAATCATCTTCGGCTTTAATACTTATTTTTTCCTGCAGATAAATTTTCCCGGTATCAACTTTTTCCGCCAAAGCAAAAGTTGTAACACCCGTTTCTTTTTCGCCTTTCATTATTGCCCATTGAATCGGTGCCGCACCTCTGTATTTTGGCAGCAAAGAACCGTGCAAATTAAAAGAACCGTATTTGGGGATTGTAAAAACTTCGGGCGGTAAAATTCTGAAAGCAACTACTACGAAAAGATCGGCATTTATTTTTTTTAACTCCGAAATAAAATTTTCATCCTTTAATTTTTCGGGTTGTAAGACAGGTACATTATTTTTAAGTGCAAATTCTTTAACCGGTGTATATGATATCTTCCTGCCTCTTCCCCTTTGTTTATCGGGTGCAGTAACAATTGCAGATATTTTATGCTTGCTTTTAATTAATGTCTCAAGAGAGGGGACGGAAAAATCAGGCGTACCCATAAAAACAATATTCATATCAATTGGTAATCAACGCTTGTGCTTGTAGGGTATTCAAATTCTACTTTGCGTCTTTTAATATTGTTGAGAGGTTTTTTTAATTTCTTCTTAAGATCATCTGCGACTAAATCAGTAAATAATATCCCTTGAAGATGATCATACTCGTGCTGCATAACTCTTGCAAGCAACCCGTCGGCTTTTATTTTGTGTTTTTTAAAGTCGGTATCTTGATACTCAAGTGTAATCGATTT
Source organism: Ignavibacteria bacterium (assembly GCA_011052365.1). Lineage (GTDB taxonomy): Bacteria > Bacteroidota > Ignavibacteria > Ignavibacteriales > Ignavibacteriaceae. The sequence goes on along the minus strand of DRJC01000363.1, from coordinate 2,388 downwards.
CGGACGGAGGACATCACCCCGAACTTCCGGTATGCTTAAGCATCCTTCTTCCATAATAATTGTTTCATCTGAGCGATTGATAATTTTCGGATTTATAATTACCATCGGCTTCTTATCTTCTTCACCTTCCATTTCAGATATATCAACCAGGAAGATGGTTTTATCAGCACCTACTTGATTTGCAGCTAAACCTATCCCGTACGCATTATGCATCGTTTCAAACATATCAGTAATAAGTTTAATGGTTTCAACATCAATTTCTTTAACTTTAGTTACTTTTTTTCTAAGTATTTTATCACCATATAGTGCGACCGGTAATAATGACATTTGTTCTCCGAAAATTTTAATGTAAGTAGAAATTAAGTATCTGTAAAAATAACTAAATTAAAAAAAATAAAAAAGTAAGTTACACGGTACTTTATCTATCAACAGAAGAATTTTGTTTATGTTGAAAGAAACGCCAATAGGCATATACGTAAATAAAGGAAATATAATTCTAATAGATAATTTGATTAATAAACATCTTTTCTATGTCCCACTTTTACTACAACAATTGTAAGAAGATTATCCCTTATTTCGTATAAGATTCTATATTTACCAACTCTAATCCTAAATAATTCTTTGTTTGTTAATTTTGTGTAGCCAATTGGTCTAGGGTTAGTTGCTAAACTCTTAATTCTATAAAGGATTTTTTTTAAATAAACTGAAGGTAACTTATTGATTTCTTTTATTGCCGATTTTTTAAAAACAATCTTAAATTTTGCCATCTTTCTTTAGATCTTCCAATAATTTTTCATAAGTTATTACCGGTTCTGCAATACGATCTTTATATGCTTTTATATCTTCGTAATCTTCTAATAATTCACATTTAATTGTTTTATTTATTATTTCTGAAATTGAAGTGGAAGCTTCAGCGGCTTTTATTTTAAGAATTCTGTGAATTTCAGGATCAAAATAAACTGTGGCTCTTTTTGTTAATCCCATTATTAATTCCTTTTTTAATTTCAAATTAACGTTATAATGTTATAATGTCAAATGTTATGCTATAGATTAAATATTCAATTTCCCATTTTCCATTAATAGACCATCATCTAAATATACTGTAGGTTTTTTTATAACTCCGTCCAGATGAATCGGAACATTTACTTTCCCTCCCATTGATGCATTATTACCCAATGCGATGTGAACAGTACCTAAAACTTTTTCGTCCTCCAAAAGCACCCCGCTTAACTTAGCGCTGTCGTTCGTCCCGATTCCAAACTCCGCAATGTTACGTGCTTTTTTACCAACTGCATCCAACATATTATTCAGTTTCTTAGCGAGATGACCGCCGGTAATTTTAACAGCATAACCGTTTTTAACTTCTATTTTTAGGCCCGCCTGCCGACGAGGCAGGTTAGTGTTTCTTATCAGTCCCAATCCTGCCATAGAGCCGTCAACAATGAACAAACCGTTTGTAGTCTTTTCAAGGGGAGCTAAAAAAGTTTCTCCCGTGGGAAGATTACCTGCATCTCCCTTTTGATGAAACAAGCCTTTACTTGCTAAAACATTTCTTCCTTTAATTGAAAAGGATAAATCGGTACCGAGTTTTGTTGTTATTCTTATCCTGCTTCCCTTCTCCAAAATATTTTTTAGCTTTAATGATAATTTTGAAATTCTTTTGTAATCAGCGTTCATCCCTCGTATCATTACTTCTTTTGTTATCCCGGGGAAAGTGGCTATTCTTGCACCCAAAGCCGAAGCCTCTCTTCTTGCATCGGTATGTGTCAATGATTTATCCGTCGGGCAAAGTACCACATCAAATTTTTTCATCAAGTCCGCAATTGCCCTCGGCGGTTCTTCACCGTTAACTTTACCGGGTTTCATTTCTACGTAAAGCGAATTAAAGCCCAAACGAAGAGCGTTTTTGTGAAGCGAGTAGCCGATTTCTCTCTTTAATTCATCGGAGATTACAAGTATGTTTTCGTTTTTCTTTACCCCCATACAGGTTTTAATCGCTATTTCTGAAGCTGTATCAAGTTTTGTTTTTTTCATTTTCATCCCAAAAATAATTTAAATTTATAACCCACCACCAAAATTTCGAGAAAGTTCAATTTCATAACCATTAGGGTCTTGAATATAAATTGAAGATGAATTCTCCCAATCCAATTGTCCTCCGTAATATATTTCCAACCCCGTCTCTTCACATTTTTTTATTACATCTTCAAAATTTTTAATATGCAGTCCAAAATGTGCAAATCCTTTTTTTACATATTTTTGCATATTCTTATTTTCGTAAAGACAAAGTTTAACTTCATCATTTCCAATTATTTTTGAGTCTTCTTCGGGTTGTTCCTTTTTAACTTCAAAGCCGAATATTTCTTTGTAAAAATTTACTGTTTCTTTAAG
>DRJC01000362.1 GCA_011052365.1 Ignavibacteria bacterium | reverse complement strand
GCTTGAGCGGCATCTTCTATAATTTTTAGCTTATGTTCTTTTGCAATGGAAACTATTTCATCCATCTCACAGCTTTGCCCGTAAAGATGAACGGGAATTATTGCTTTGGTCTTATCTGTAATTTTTTCTTTTATTTTATTTGGATCAATATTATAAGTTGTTTTATCGATGTCGACAAAAACAGGGACGGCATTTAACCTACTTACTACACCCGCAGTTGCAAAAAAAGAATAAGTCGGAACAATTACTTCGTCTCCTGGCTGAATTCCTATTACCATCAATGCCAACAACAACGCATCTGTCCCCGATGATACACCTGTTGCATAATTGCATTTTAAATAATCACAAAATGCTGTTTCCATTTTATTTACTTCCGGTCCAAGTATAAAATATTGTGACTCGGCAACCTTTATGATAGCTTCATCCAATTCGTTTTTATGTGCTTGATACTGAAGTTTCAGATCGAGTAATGGAACTTTCATCTATAATTATTCCCGGTTTATTTTTTAAAAAATAACACAACAATATAATAATGTTAAATGAATAGTTACTCGAAAATTTAGTTGGGAATTATATGCTTAACAGGTATTCTTTAAAAGTAGGCGCGTTTTTATCTTTGTCGGAAACGATGGGTGAGTCAACTTTCCAATCTATATTAAACTCAGGAGCATCATATTTAATTGACCTTTCATATTCCTTATTATAAAAATTGGTGCATTTATAAAGGAATATGGCTTCATCTGAAAGTACTGAAAAACCGTGAGCAAACCCGGGAGGCATCCACAATTGGTAATGATTTTCTGCGGTAAGTTCAACCGAATAGTATTTGCCGAATGTTTTGGAATTAAGACGGATATCCACAGCCACATCCAATACTTTTCCCACTATTACTTGACAAAGCTTTCCCTGTGTGTATTCTTTTACTTGAAAGTGCAAACCCCTGACTGTTCCTTTTTGTGATTTTGAAATATTATCCTGCACAAAATTAAAGTCCAAACCGGCTTTTATATATTTTTCCGAATTGAAAAGTTCATAAAAATAACCCCTGTCGTCTTCAAAAACATTTGGTTTGATCAATAAAAGATCATCAATATCTGTTTTAATTATTTCAAAATCCATTAATTAATTCTGTACCTCATTCAATATATTCTCCAAGTATTTACGGTAGCTGCAGTGGGGAATACTTTCAATTAATGATTGGAATTGATCTTTATCGATGAAGCCTTTGCGGTATGATATTTCTTCGATACATCCTACTTTTAAACCTTGTCTCTCATCAATAACACCGAAAAAATTTGAGGCTTGAAGAAGAGCCTGAGGCGTACCTGTATCGAGCCAAGCAATTCCCCGTCCGATTTTTTGAACGAACAACTTATCTTGTGACATATATTCTTTATTAACATCGGTTATTTCAAGTTCACCTCTTGCCGAAGGTTTTAAATTTTTTGCAATATTTATAACGTTGTTATCATAAATATAAATGCCGGGTACAGCATAATTTGATTTTGGTGTTCCCGGTTTCTCTTCTATTGATATTGCTTTGTTATCTTTGTCAAATTCAACAACACCGTATCTTTGTGGGTCATTTACACGGTATGCAAAAACAGTTGCATATTTGTGATTTTCGAGTGCTTTATAAAGAAAATCCAAATAACCATAAAATATATTATCACCCAAAATTAGTGTAACATTATCATCGCCTATAAATTCTTCACCGATTACAAAGGCTTCTGCAATTCCATTTGGTGCATCTTGCACGGCATATTTTATATTTAAGCCGATTTGATTACCGTTATTAAATAATTGTTTATAAAGCGGAATTGTGTTGGAATCCGAGATAATTAAAATATCTTTAATACCGCCAAGTATTAAAATAGAAAGCGGATAATAAATGAGTGGTTTATCATAAAGTAAAGCAAGTTGTTTGCTGTAAACTTTTGTTATCGGATAGAGACGTGAACCGGAACCGCCCGCTAAAATTATACCTTTCATACAATTCTGTTAAATTAAATAATTATAAAAGTGTGCCGCTGAGAATTAAAATTGCAACACTAAAATAAATGACTAATCCCGTAACATCAACCAAGGTTGCTACTAAAGGAGCAGAAGCGGTTGCAGGGTCAAAGTTTAATTTTTTTAAAATTAAAGGTAACATTGAACCTGCTAAAGTTCCCCAAAGCACAACACCCAGCAACGAAATAGTAACCGTTAGTCCTATCAATAACCAATGCAAGCCATATATATCAGACATCAATTGCCAGGCAAATATTCTTATAAAACCAATTGCTCCTAAAATTCCACCCAGTATCGCGCCTGATAACATTTCTCTTTTCATTATAAATAACCAATCTTTTAAAGTTATTTCTCCAATAGATAAAGCTCTTATAACAAGTGTTGATGCCTGTGATCCGGAATTACCGCCGCTTGAAATAATAAGGGGAACAAATAAAGCTAATACTACTGCTTTACTTATTTCAATTTCAAAATAGCTCATTGCTGTAGCAGTAAACATTTCACCTATAAATAATAGCGCTAACCAACCCGCCCTTTTCTTTAACATTTTTAATAACGGTATCGATTTGTAAGATTCCTCCAAAGCAGTTAAACCACCAATTTTCTGAATATCTTCTGTGGCTTCTTCTTCCGCTACATCTAAAACATCATCAACCGTAACAATACCTAATAACAATCCGTTTTTATCAATAACAGGTAAGGCTATTCTATCGTATTGTTTGAAAACATTAACTGCGGTTTCTTGATCATCCGTTACGTGCAGAGCAACTAAACTTTCATCCATTAAATCACTTATTTTGCTTTCCGGTTCTGCAAATATCAATTCTCTTATTTTTAGATCATCGATTAGTTTTCCGTTTTCGTCAATCACAAAAATGATGTTAAGTGTTTCACTGTCTTCACCGTTTTCTCTAATATATTTTAAGGATTCGGCTATAGTCCAGCCTGATTTAACCGCAATATAATCGGGTGTCATCAAACGACCGACACTGTCTTCGGGATAACCCAACAAAGTCTGTGCGACTTTTCTTTCTTCGGCAGATAGTAACTGTACCAATTGTTTTACAGCAAAACTCGGAAGTTCTTCAAATAGGGCGGTACGGTCATCGGGCGCCATTTCATTCAGTATAGATGCAACCTCACCATTGCCCATGGCTTTAATAAGTTCAATCTGTTGTTCTACTTCAAGAAATTCAAAAGTATCGGTAGCAAGGTCTTGCTTTAAAAGACGAAAAATAATTACTCTTTCTTTTTCCGGAATTTGGTTTATAAGTGTTGCTAAATCGGCAGGATCCCAATCATTTAAAACTTCTTTTAATGTACTAAGCTTTCGCTCTTTTAACAAATCTATTATTTCCGGTCGAAGCAATTGGCTTAGCATTACTCTTCTCACTAAATTAAAGTTTATAATTACATTGGTTTATCAGTATCTAATTTTATTAGTACGTTTTTTTTTAATAAAAAAATATATTCTATTATAGTTAAACAAACAAGAATTTGATGCTAAATATTTTAGTAGATGAAAATATTGCGCTTGCAGAAAAAGTTTTTTCTTCCTTTGGCAAAGTAACTTTGTTCCCTGGAAGAAAAATAAACAACAGTTTAATTAAAAAAGCTGAAATACTTATAGTCCGCTCTATCACTAAAGTAAATAGAGAATTGCTCGAAGATACTAACATTAAGTTTGTTGGTTCTGCAACTATTGGGGTTGATCATTTAGATATAAATTATTTAAATAAAAAAAATATTTATTATTGCAACGCCCCGGGTTCAAATTCATATTCCGTTGCCGAGTATATAATAACAGCGCTATTAAATTTAGCAATTAGATACAATTTTTCATTAAAAGATAAGTCAATAGGAATAATTGGTGTTGGAAATATAGGGAGTAAGGTAGCAGATTTTGCAAAAGCTTTCGGGATGAATGTTCTACTTAACGATCCGCCTTTGAAAGAATTAACATCCGATCAAAAATATCTTCCTTTAAAGGAAGTATTAAATGCTGATATTTTAACACTGCACGTTCCATTTACAGCAAAAGGAAAATATAAAACTCATCACCTGTTTGACCTAAATGCTTTAAAAAATCTTAAAGATAATTCTATCCTGATTAATACATCAAGGGGGAGCGTTGTTGATAACACAGCACTTGCAAACATTCTAAAATCTAAAAAATTATTAACAGTGCTTGATGTTTGGGAAAACGAACCTAATATTAATTTAGATTTGTTAAAATTAGTTGCTATAGGCACATCGCATATTGCAGGTTATTCCCTCGACGGTAAGACAAACGGTACAAAAGCTATTTATAATCATCTTTGCAAATTCTTAAAACAAAAGCCTCAATGGAATTTTGAAAAGCAAGCAGTTACATCAAAAGAATTGACTTTTGAAAATGCCGGTACCTTAGAAAATTCATTATTATCAATAATAAAAAATATTTATGATATTAATGATGATCATAAAAATTTGTTGAATATTTTAAAGAGTAAAAAAAACATCTTTGATGATTTAAGAAAAAATTATAAAACAAGAAGAGAATTTATTAATTATAATGTTTTAATAAATTCCAGATATGAGAAAGAAAAAAGTATTTTAGAAAAATTAAGATTTAATATCCATGTAAATTGACAATCAAGAATTTAAAGATAATTTAAAAATTTCTTCTGAATGAAAAATTAAAAGGACAAATTATGAAATCGTTCATTCGTGCATCCCTGATTATATCATTTATTTTAACTTCCGTAAATGTTTTTGCTCAACCTAATAGACAGTCTTTCCAGCTAAAAGATTTACGGAAATTAGTACGTCTTTCAAGTCCGCAAATATCTCCCGACGGAAGCCGTATTGCAGTTATAGTTTCCCGCCCTAATTGGAAAAAAGATAAAAACATTCAGGAAATCGATCTTATAGATGTATCAGATGGACAACTTAGAAAGATAACATATAAACGTAAAGGTATTTCTGAACTAAGATGGTCTCCCGACGGCAACTTGCTGGCATTTATTGCAAAAGAAACCGGCAAAAAAAAATCACAAATATTTGTAATGCCTATGAACGGCGGCGATCCTGTGATGATTACCAAATCAAAAACAGGAGTTAATGAATATGCGTGGAGTCCTGATGGTAAAAATATAGCTTTTGTAGCGCAGGATACTATCCCCAATCCAAAAGCAATCAAGCACCACGAAGATGTGTTCCGGGTTACGGATAATAATTATACAGCGCGTGCTGTACCGCAACCCTGGCACCTTTGGATTGTACCTGCAAAAGGTGGCAAATCAAAACGGTTAACGCAGGGTAAATGGAGTATCAATACCGACCAGGGATCGATTTCTCCTCTAACGTGGAACCCCGATGGTAAATCAATTGCCTTTCAGAAATTCCCGGATGTGTGGTACGGCAATTCCTGGCATTCGGTTGTTGCTGAAGTGGATACCGGTGGCAAAAAGGTTAGAACAGTTATTAAGGATGAAGGAACAGGACACCCCGTATATTCCTCTTCCGGCAGTACACTGGCATTTGTACGGGCGCGCAACGGTGATCTGAATAACGGTAATGCAGTATATGTAAATAAAAATGGAAACATTACGGATATTACAAAAGAACTTGCCCGTAATATCAGAAACTTCACGTGGCTGCCGGGTAGTAAAGCAATGCTATTGACAGGTGAAAAAGGTACACAAACTGTTATGTGGCGGCAGCCCCTTAACGGAAAAGCTAAACAACTTAACCTTGGTGATATCAGCGGTATCAGGAGTGTAAGTGTTTCTAAAAATGGAGTAATAGCTTTTACTGCAACTACTGCAGATCATCCTTCTGAATTGTATGTTATGAAATCGGTAAACGGAAAACCGGAACGGCTTACCAATCTTAACAGTTTTATCGACAGCCTTACACTTGGTAAAGCAGAGAATATCAGTTGGAAAGGATATGATGGATTTTCTGAAGATGGTGTTTTGATTTACCCGGTT
>DRJC01000361.1 GCA_011052365.1 Ignavibacteria bacterium | reverse complement strand
GAGACTAATATAACGGTTTCAGAATATGCTTCTCACTTCGACAGTATTTCGTGCTGTCTTTCAAAGGGGTTGGGCGCTCCTGTCGGTTCTATTATTGCAGGCGATAAAGATTTTATAACCGAAGCTTTTAGGGTAAGAAAATCTTTCGGCGGTGGAATGAGACAAGTAGGTATACTCGCCGCTGCCGGTTTATATGCATTGGAAAATAACATGGAAAGATTAAAAGAAGACCACGAAAGAGCTAAAATACTTGCCGGCGTTATTGATAAAAATCCGAATCTTAAAATTGATTTATCCGCTGTGCAGACAAACATACTTATTTTTGAATCTTTAACACTGTCCGTGGATGAAGCGTTGGAAAAATGCAAAGAAAAAGGTTTGCTTTTGTCTGTTGGCAGGGTAGGTTCTTTAAGGGCAATTACCCATCTTGATGTAAATGATGAAGATATAAAAGAAGCGGTTAGGATTTTAGAGGAAGTGTTTGAGTAATTTATCGGCTTACTGTTTTACCGTCGGTTAATGAAAGGGAAAATATTAATAATCATCCAAACCATTTCCGTTCGTTTTAACGAACGGACAAATGACAGAAAAAAATATTGGCTTTAGCCACATTGGTGGTGGAATACTTTTTTATATGCAACAGAATCTATCCACAGTACTTCATATAAAACCAAAAAACAATTTATTGTTTAGAAAACAATCCTTTAAATTTCTTTGTAATCCAAACAGCAACTTTGTTTTTTCCCCTGTTAAGAAATTCATCGATTAATTCCGCATTAATTTCGGAACGAAGATACCCGTATATTTTATGAGGATTTTCTATACCGTTATCTTCATAATCGTTTTTTATAATTTTTGAAGTTGGAAAAACATTGTACTTATTTGGTTCAAAAAAATCTTGTAATACAGAATACTGTGCTAACTTATCTTCCGGATCATAAAGATTGTACCATGCTTTTTTAATATTATCGGGTGTCGGAAGTTTTGAATCATTATAGGGATCCCCGGTAATGCTGTGCTTAATTTGTCCGTATATAAATGGAACAGCAATAGGTGAACCCCCGGAAATAAAAGTATCTATCTCATATTCATTATGATTTCGTAAGAGCACATCGTAAGTAATTATCGACCCCATCGAATGTGCAATAAGCATTATCTCATCTTTTTTATATTTATTAAATACTTCTTGCAGTTTTTCTCTGATAACTTCTTTTGCCAGGCAGTCACATTTGTTTTCTTCCACACATTTTTGTGTGAAATAAATATTTAAATCTTTAAAGAAGTGTCTGATTAAAAGGTCTGTAAAAGAAGGAAAGTTTATATGTAATTTTTCGTTGAACAAAAAACCATCGAGTTGTTTCTTTAAATAATTTATGGTTTTGGTCTTAAAATTTTTGTCAATAATTTCTTTTTTATTTTTTGCAGGATAGTATCTTTCAGATAAATAAAGCTCGTTGTCTTTATCGGTTTCGTCAATATTAAGAGGTTGGGAGTGAAGAGCATCCGCCCAATAAACGAGTTCAAAATTATATTTTGTACCTTTGCATCCTATCCTTGCCAGTCCTTCATTTATTGATGCAATCCACCATTCTTCCAATAAATCTTTTGGCGGCTGATTTCCCAAGCCGTGTATTCCCAGTATTATCTTCGACATATTAGTTCAACTTTCCTTTCAGCCAATTTGCCCTGTTGGTTGTTATTCCATTTATGCCGTTGTTAAATAACATTTTTGCTCTTGCCGGATCATCAACCGTCCATGTATAAATTTTTAAACCGGCATTTTTTATTGTGTCAATAAATCCTTTTGTTAAATACATTCCGTCTTTTATATCAATTCCATCCAATCTAATTGATCTGCATTTTTTTATTACCTGTTTTACATTAAGACCAAGCAGGTACCATTTCTTTTCTAATATTAAATAAGTATCTATCTCGGGATTTCTTTGTTTAAGTTCTTTTAGTGTCCCATATATTTCACTTATAAAAATGATATTCTTTTTTTTATGTTCTTGGCTGCTGATTACATTTTCTAAATAAGGAATAATCTCTTTACCTATTTTTATATCTATCAACAAAAATCTATCTTCAGGAATCGTCTTTATCACATCGGCTAACGAAGGTATGGTTTCCGTATTGTATTTATTCCCGTTTATAAAACCAACATTAACATTTTTTAAATCATTATATAAACATTCATTAATTTTATAATTTTTATCGCCTGTTCTTTTGGTGGTGCTATCGTGAATTACAACAATTTTTTTATCTCTTGTCATTCTGATATCTACTTCAACGGCATCGGCTCCTTTTTCCCAAGCTAAATTAACAGATGCTAAAGTGTTTTCAGGTGCGTCATAAGATTCGCCCCTGTGCGCGATTATTATAAAGTTTTTAATAGCCAAGTTATCAGTGATAATTAAATAGAATTATAATTTTTAATTTATTAAAAAGTTGTGAAATAGAATAATATAAAATATTTTTATCTTTTAAACTTAATTTTAGATAAAAAGGCTTATAACATGAATGACTTATCAATATTTGAGTATAAAATTCAAATGAATGTTCGCTTCTCAGATCTGGATGCAATGGGACACGTTAACAATGCAAAGTACCTTACTTATTTGGAGGATGCAAGGATAAGCTACCTTAATAATATACTTAACTTAAGTGAAGCGAGCCTGGAGTACCAGGCGGTGATTGCTAAGATTGATATAAATTTTTTAAACCAGATAAAACTTGGAGATAAATTAGAAATATATACACGTATTTTTAAACTCGGCAAAAAAAGTTTTGACTTTGAAATGTTAATAGTAATAAATAATAACGGTGAAAAAGTTATTGCTTCGTCATCTATCACTAAAATGGTTGGCTTTAATTATAAAACTCAACAAACGCTTATGCTACCGGGTTATTTTAGAAAAGCAGTAAGGGATTATGAAAAAGAAGTTGAGGAATAATTACATTTAATTGACAGGTTGTTCTTTATTTAGGGCTTGCTGAAAAAAAGGAAATTATTTATCCACAGTATTTTATTAGGTTAGATTAGATGAACAAATTTGAATTGGTTTCAAAATATAAACCGACCGGTGACCAGCCGCAGGCAATAAAATCTTTAGTCGAGGGTATAAACAAAGGAGAAAAGCACCAAACACTTTTGGGAGTAACGGGAAGCGGTAAAACTTTTACTGTTTCAAATGTTATAAAAGAAGTAAACAAACCTACTTTAATTATCTCCCACAATAAAACTCTTGCCGCACAGCTTTATTCGGAATTTAAAGGGTTTTTTCCCGATAACTCCTGTGAGTTTTTTATAAGCTATTATGATTATTACCAACCCGAAGCTTACGTTGTTGCAAGTGATCTATACATCGAAAAAGATTTTTCAATTAATGAAGAAATCGACAGGCTAAGATTAAAAGCAACCACAGCTCTAATCGAAGGAAGAAGAGACGTTATTGTTGTAGCGAGTGTAAGTTGTATATATGGAATCGGTGACCCCAAAGAATACGAAAGCCAAATAATTTTTATAAAAAAGGGCAATATAATTGATAGGAAGAAATTCCTACGCCAATTAATTAACATCCATTACGTAAGAAATGATTTGGATTTCAGCCGGGGTTCTTTCAGGGTTAGAGGAGATGTTATTGACATCATACCTGCATATCAATATGAAGAAGCTCTTCGAATAGAATTTTGGGATAACGAGATCGAAAAATTATCAATCATTGATTCACAAACAGGTGAAGAAATAAGAGAGGTTGAATCTTCCCCGATTTATCCTGCTAAATATTTTGTGACGGAAAAATCAAAAGTTCAAAAAGCAATATTCAGTATTGAAGAAGAGCTTAGAGACAGGCTGAAATATTTTAGGAATGAAGAAAAATATCTCGAGGCACAAAGGTTAGAACAGAGAACTCTTTTCGATATCGAAATGATGAAAGAAATCGGTTACTGTTCGGGAATTGAAAACTACTCCCGGCATTTAGAAGGAAGGAACCCCGGGGTAAGACCATATAATCTTTTTGATTATTTCCCGGATGATTTTCTCCTTGTAATTGATGAATCTCACGTTACCGTTTCTCAAATAAAAGCCATGTACAAAGGTGATAGATCAAGAAAAGAAAATTTGGTTGAATATGGTTTTCGTCTTCCCTCTGCACTTGATAACCGCCCTATGAAATTTGACGAATTTGAAAAAATGGTGAATCAAGCTATTTACGTAAGTGCAACACCTGCCGATTATGAACTTGAAAAATGCGGCGGTGTTGTTGTTGAACAGATAATCAGACCAACCGGTTTACTTGACCCTGAAATAAAAGTAAGACCAATAAAAGGACAGATTGACGACCTTATTGGTGAAATAAGAAACAGGGTTGAAAAGAAAGAAAGAATACTCGTTACTACTTTAACAAAAAAAATGGCGGAAGATCTCGCCGATTATCTTGACAAAATCGGAATATTGGTACGCTATATTCATAGTGATATCGATGCTCTTGAAAGAGTCGAAATTTTAAGGGATTTACGTCTCGGCGAGTTTGATGTCCTTGTCGGTGTAAACTTACTCAGAGAAGGATTGGATTTGCCCGAAGTTTCTCTTGTTGCAATTATTGATGCCGACAAAGAAGGGTTTTTAAGAAGCGAACGTTCATTAATGCAAACAGCAGGGAGAACGGCAAGAAATGTAAATGGAATAGTTATAATGTATGCAGACAAGATTACAAACTCTATGAAAAAAACTATTGACGAAACAAACCGGAGAAGAAAACTACAGAAAAAATACAATGAAGAAAATAATATCACACCGGAAACAGTTTACAAAAGTATGGAAGAAATACTTTCTTCTACATCAATTGCCGATATGAGAAAGAAAGAAAAAGTAGAAACATATTCTTTTTCAAAAGTTGCAGAACCGATTTTAAAATATATGGACAACGAACAAAAGCAGGATCTGATAGACCAGATTACAACTCAAATGAAAGAAGCTGCAAAAGATCTTGAGTTTGAAAAAGCAGCAAGTCTGCGAGATGAGATTGACAGGCTTAAAAAAACCCTAAAGAAATGAATGTTGACGGCTTACATGATAAAAGGTAGCAAAAGTTAATTAAGCAAAATATTGAATAATTCTGAAGAATAATAATATTTAAATGAATCTACAATTTCTATTTGTAGTTATTCATTCTTAAAAACAATATGATTTAACGGAAGGTTAACCGCAGAGAACGCTGAGGATTCGCAGAGTAAACACAAGAGATTATTAGCTTTATTTTCACTCTGCGTTCTCCGCGCATTCTTCGTTCCCTCTGAGGTTAATTAATCTTTATTGAATGTAAAAGTCGTTTACATCTCTTTTGTTTTCTAAAAATTCTTCATTCATTATTCGTGATTTAATTGTGCATTTTCTTCCGCATAATCATCAGGGGTTTCGCACACACGTACTTTTATTCCGCTTACATTTGAAGGGATATCGGATTTTTGAATTTCTTCAATTAAGTATCTTGTTATGTTCTCGACTGTTGAATCAAATTCGACAATTACTTTTTTTGATTTTAGTTTTTCGAGGAATTCCAAAACAACACCGTCATTTTTGTTTACCATAAAAGAATGATCCAATTTTTCAACAATGGGTTCGATAAATTCTTTTACAATATAATAGTCAATTATCATTCCGTTGCTGTCTAATTCACCTTCAAACTCAACCATCATTTTGTAAGAATGACCGTGAATATTTTTGCATTTGCCGAAATGATCGGGCAGCCTGTGTCCCATTTCCCATCTGAATTCTTTTGCTATTTTCATCATACTCCCTTTGTTTTTGGATCCCAAATATATTTGTGAACCTGTAATTGAAACCTAACATTCAGCTTGTCTTCCAAAATCCAGCCGACTAAAGTTTCAGGCTCAAGTTCTTCAAAGACCGTTGAAAAAAGTATCTCATATTTTCCGGACAAACTATATTCTTTAATTATATTTTTACTCCATTCGTAGTCTTCTCTCGTTCCGATTACAAACTTCAGTTCGTCCGTCTTTTTTAAGTAACTTAAATTATCGTATAAATTTTTCTTTAGCATTCCACTTGACGGACATTTTAAATCCATTATTATTTTTACTCTTTTGTCTACTTCTTTAATTGGTAAACTTCCGCCCGTCTCTAAAAGAACATCAAAATTTTCATCACATAATTTTTGTAACAATAAATATGATTCTTCCTGCATCAAGGGTTCTCCGCCCGTGACTTCCACAAGATTACACTTGTAGTTTTTGACTCTTTCTATTATTTGATTTATTGAAAGATCTTCGCCGTTATAAAAGGCATATTCCGTATCACAATAGGTGCAGCGTAAATTACAGAAAGTAAGTCGCACAAAAATACAGGGTAACCCGGTGTGCGTGCTTTCTCCCTGAACCGAATAAAATATTTCGTTTACTTTTAGCATTTAGGTTCAAAATACAATATAAAAGAGGAGTAAATTTAAAAAAGTAAAGATTGACATCAAACCTGCTAATATATATATTTGTTGTCTATTTATTTAAAAAGGAAGGTTTTCAATGGCAAATCATAAGTCAGCTAAGAAACGTATACGCACAACGGAGTTGGCAAGAATAAGAAATAAAGCTGCTATTTCTAAAATTAAAACACAAATGAAAAAGACTCTTTCGACAAGTGAGCCTGCTGAAGTAGAAAAATTATATAAAGAAACAGTTTCTCTTTTGGACAAAAGTAGTGCAAAAGGCATTTTGAAAAAAAATAATACTTCACATAAAAAATCAAGATTAACAAAACATTTGAACAGTGTTTCTGCAGAAAAATAATTTTGTTGATTTAATATGAAATTAAAAAAGCTCTCAAAGTTTGAGGGCTTTTTTGTTTTAAATATACCATAATGTATTTGTAAGGGCGTGAAGCATCACGCCCCGGCTAAACGTAAAAAGAATTAATTTATTTTTAGCACCTTTCCCTATTTTACCTTATTTTTATTATGATTTACACATTTTACATTTATTTAAATAGATGGTTTTATGTC
>DRJC01000360.1 GCA_011052365.1 Ignavibacteria bacterium | reverse complement strand
TTAAACCAATTAAATTATTTAATAGGAAAAGAAAATATAGACCAAGCTGTAAAAGAATTATACAAAGAAAATAAAGGATGTTTTTCAGTTCTAAAAATATTGATCGCAGTTAGAGACAAAAGAGAAATAATAGCTTCAGACGGGGAAGTGGTATTTCTTGACAGCTATTTTTCAAATATAAGTAAGACGGATTCGTAAAAAGTCAAAATTAGTGATAAGCATCATAAAAAACAACAGATTATGAAGAATACAGCTTGCTTTTTACTGCACCATTGTGTAAGTTAAGTTGTTGTTTATACATAACTTGGTCGAGATATGAGAAAGCAAAAAGATCTTAACATTTTAACATTCGAAGGAATGGAACCGTGGCAAGGATATTTATCGAAAGCAAAGATAAAATTATTGAATAAAACATGGGCGGGTAGTTTTAGGAAATATATTTTACCAAAACTGCCGGTAGAAGAACTTTCGCAATTTTATACCGAAAGGATGGGTCGCCCAACGAAAGATTTATTAACCGGTATTGGCGCAGCAGTTCTTCAGCAAATATTTAATTTGACAGATCCGGAAACCCGGGAACAGTTAGCATTTAATCAACAATGGCATTTTGCTCTTGATACTTATGATCCGGGCGAACAATTATTTTCGGAAAAGACATTGTGGACAATTAGATATCATCTGACAAAAGAGGGTATTTGTCAAAGTATTTTCCAAAAAGTAACAGATGACATTATAAAGGTATTAAATGTTGATACAAGTAAACAGCGTATGGATTCGGTTCATGTATATTCAAATATGGCAAAGCTCGGACGTGTTCGTTTGCTATCAAGAACGATAACAAAATTTTTGAAGAATCTCAAAAGACAATATGCGAAAGAATATGAAAGTAATATATCGGAGGAAGTCAAAGAAAGATATATCAAAAGAAAAGGGAGGGGATATTTTGGAAATGTTAAACCATCGGAGTCACAGAAACGGCTATCGGAAATAGCAGAAGATCTTCAGAAACTGATAGAAATATATTCTATTAATGAATCAGTAATGAAAATGAGTAGTTATAAGTTAATGGACCGGGTATTCTTAGAGCAATGTGTTATAAAAGAAGGCAAAGTAGAATTAAAGCCGTCAAAAGAAATAGCGTCCGATAGTATTCAAAACCCATCGGATATAGATGCCGGTTATGACGGGCACAAAGGACAAGGCTATCAGGTACAGTTGTCGGAGACGTACAATAGAAAGGAAAAACATTCAGAGGGAAAAGGAAAAGAGACAAAAGAACAAGAGACAAAAGAACAAAAACAAGAAAAAGTCCAGGGAAAAGAAGTCTTAGATTTAATTACCTATGTAAAAGTAGAATCAGCCGACAAACATGACAGCAAGGCCTTAGAACCGGCAATAGAAGAAATGGGAGATCGAGATATTAAGCCGGAAGAGATATTAGTAGACGCAGCATATGGGGGAGACGAAAATGTAATGGAATCAAAGGAAAAAGGAGTAAAAGTAATATCGCCGGTAATAGGTAAAAAGAGCGGGAAAGATTATAGTGGTTTTAGATTTGATAGTAAAACAAAAGGAGTGAAACGATGTGCTGACGGCAAGTCTCCTGAAAGTGTTAAACGAAATAAATCAGGCAGAATAACGGCAATATGGTCAAAAAAAGATTGTGTGGATTGTCCTTTACAAGAAAACTGCCGGACGAAAAAAGGAGCACGAGGTCGCCGATTGGTTTATACTGAAAAAGGAATCAGGTTGTGGCAGCGCCGGCAATATGAAAGTAGTCACAAATTTAAAGATAAATACCGATACCGAGCAGGAATAGAAGCAACTAATGCTCGTTATATTCATATGACAGGAGCAAGAAGGGTTCGATACAGAGGACAAGAGAAAGTAGAATTTGCCGAAGTGATGAAAGCTCTTGGGATAAATATGTTCAGAGTGCTTCGATACGTCTTAAATACAGGGGGAATCTTAGACCCTATTATGAATATTCTGTATAAAAATACGGTTTTTCCAATATTTTGCATTTTGAAAAATAAAATTAGTATTTTTTGCAGTAAGTATGATCTGAAATTATATTCTGCGATATTTAATCCAATAATTTTATGAATAATTAAATTGACTTTTTACTATGGCGTCAGAGATATGAACAACTACTCGAAACACCTATCGGAGTTGCCGCCGGTCCGCATACACAATTAGCGCAAAACATTGTTGCGGCTTGGTTAACCGGCTCGCGGTATATCGAGTTAAAAACAGTACAAACATTGGATGAAATTGAGGTTGCAAAACCTTGTATTGAGATGGAAGACGAAGGATATAATTGTGAATGGTCGCAAGAACTTAAAATAAAAGATTCATTTGATGAATATTTGAACGCTTGGATTTTAATTCACGTTCTTAAAGATAAATTCGGCTGGAACAGTCTCGAATTCGGAACTATTTTCAATATGAGTATCGGCTATGATTTGAAGGGAATAATGAATTCAAATATTCAATGGTTCTTGGACAAAATGAACGATTGCAGCGAAGAATTAGATGAGAAAATAGATTCACTTACCGGAATTTATCCGCATATAAAAAATCTAAAAATTCCGGCTAGAATTTCTAATTGTGTAACTCTTTCAACAATGCACGGATGTCCCCCGGATGAAATTGAAAGTATTGCAAAATATTTAATTGAAAAAAGGGAACTGCACACAACTGTAAAACTAAACCCTACTTTATTAGGTGCCGGAGAGCTGCGTTATATTCTTAATGAAAAACTTGGATATAAAACTATTG
>DRJC01000359.1 GCA_011052365.1 Ignavibacteria bacterium | reverse complement strand
TACATTTCTTCCTTTGATTATAGAGACTCTCACGGAATTGCTTCCCTGAAGGCCTACGCTAATTCCTCAGAGTTAAACTAAAATAGTAGCAGTTTAATTCTGAGCTGCCTTTGTGCAGGCCAGTGTGGAAGCGCAGCGTGAGAATCTATATAAATTAACGCTTTGTTTGTCTTTCAATTATAGAGACTCTCACCCCATAGGGGCAGGCGGAATTGCTTCCCGGAAGGCCTGTGCTAATTCCTCAGAGTTAAACTATCAAGAAAAATGAAAAGTTAATAATCATCACATCACACAATCAATAATAATTGGTATAATTCGGTGATGAATGTTTTTCTTACATATCAGCCATTGACAAGCCTTTAAAATCTATTTTATAATCATTATATTTTTGCATTATGGCAGATGCTTTCTTTTGCAATAGTAACAGATTAATATTTTTACGTTGTCTTTTTACTTCTACAATTACAATTCTTTTTTTAATATCATTAATTGCAATGATATCTATTTCATTTTGATTGGCTTTTTCCCAATACGGGCCAATAGTGGAGTAATTACTATGTATTCTCAATTGGCTGGTAAAATATTTTTCTAATACTTTACCACTATATGTTTTATAATCTCGTAAAACGATATTTTTAACATAATTCAGGTTGCCTATTTCTATAGCGCTGCTATATTTATATATAAACCGGAACCAGAAATTCAAGAAATTATCTTGAATAAAGTACTTTACAGAACGGCTATTGGGTTTCGCGAATACCGGACGAATTTTACGTATTAATTTGAATTCTTTTTCAAGTTTATCTAAATAACCTCCTGTCTGTATCTCTAATATTGATTCTATCTCAGGCCGGGATGTTTTTGATGAAGCAATTAGGGAAAGGATTGAAAAGTAATTTCCATAATCTTTACCAAACTCATCAATCAACACATTTTTACCTTCATCTAAAAACAGGGAATTTTCAGAAAACACCTCATCTAAAATATTTTTCAAAGTGAAGGCTTTTGCTTCAACTAACAACTCAACATATTTTGCAACGCCGCCACTTACCATGTAAAAAGCCAGTAAATCTTCTGCTGTATAATTTGGATAGTTATCTGCAAGAATTTCTTTTATTGTGTCAACATTAAACTCTTTTAGAAAAAGACGTTTTGTAGCTCTTCCGAACAAAGGTTCTTTCGATTGTTCAAAGATGCGTGTCATAAGTGAGTAAACTGAACCACAAAGTATTAAGTTTATTCTGGCTGAGGCTTTATTGGCATCCCATATATTTTGCATATCGCTGTAAACAGAAGGATTAACCGTGTAAAACTCTTGAAACTCATCAATTATTAATGTAAAATGAGTTGTTTTGGATAATTCAATCAGATAACCAAATACTGCTTTAAAGCTTTTTAGTTCGCCGAAAATTTCAACATTTAGTTTTCTTTTTATCTCTATGACAAATTCGTCGCAAAGAAGAGGTTCGCTTTTTTTGGCAATGAAGAAATACAAGCTTGTTTTTTGTTCGATAGATTTAATCACCAAACTGGTTTTACCGATTCGTCTTCTACCCACAATAAAAGTCATCTGTGCCGACTCAACAGAAGCCTGCTCGATTTCATTTAAAAAAGCTAATTCTTTTTCTCTATTATAGAATTTCATTGTGATAATTTATTACGGTAATGTGGGTTACGGTAATGTGGGTTACTTTATTTCTGTTCATATCCAGGACTCTTTCATCACTCTTACTACATGGCCAGCGCCAATTCCTCAGAGATAAACTAAAATAGTAGTAGTTTATTTCTGAGCTGCCTTTGGGAAAGCCGGTGCGGAAGCGCAGCGTGAGAATCTATTCAATACATTTCTTCCTTCGATTATAAAGACTCTCACGGAATTGCTCCCCGCAAGGCTTGCGCTAATTCCTCAGAGTTAAACTATGGAGTGAGAATATCAATCCGATAATTCTTCATAAAGATCTTTCCAAAGGGGATTACAATCATTAATTAGTTTAATTTTCTTTTCACGCTTCCACGACTTTATCTGTTTTTCTCTGGCATAAGCTTCTTCAATAAAATGAAAATATTCGTAATAGACCAGCTTATCCACATTGTATTTAGCTGTAAAAGAACCCGGAAATTCTTTATTCTTATGTTGCCAAATCCGGTTTCTGAGGTTAGTAGTTACTCCTGTGTAAAGAACCGTATTGTTTTTTGTCGTGGTAATGTATGTATATCCACCTCGTTCCATTTTTGATCGTTTCTCAGAGTTAAACTAAAATAGTAGTAGTTTAATTCTGAGCTGCCTTTGGGCAAGCCAGTGCGGAAGCGCAGCCACGTCTGCTGCACATCCGGGCAGGCGTGAGAATCTGTTTAATACAATCTTTTCTTCGATTATGGAGACTCTCACGTCAGCCAACACGCAAAAGCCTACCTTGTTTCCTCAGAGTTGAACTATGGAGTGAGCATATCAATCCGATAATTGTTCATTTTTCATTATAAATTTTTCATTGAGTGTAAGCGTTTTATCTCACCACCTCCCAGTAGCCGGTTTTATCGGAACCTACACGACGTATTAAATTTAACTCACGTAGTTTTTTTAAATCCCTAATAATTGTTAACCTGGTTACCCCCAGCATTGTGCTTAATTCGTTAACAGTAACATCCTGCTTACTATTTATTTGTTTTATTATTTCATACT
>DRJC01000358.1 GCA_011052365.1 Ignavibacteria bacterium | reverse complement strand
GATATCCTTTTGTTGAAATATCTTTCATTATTGCCGACCTAAAAGTTTAGTAACATTGTCTGCAATGGTTCGTTCAAATTCACTTGTTTCAGGATTAAGCATTTCAAGTTCTTCATTTAACTCTTCCAATCTTTCGTAAAAATTAAAATAGATCATTTTTTTAATTTTCTTTTAATAATTTTGAAATGTTTTTCGTTTCATCAATTGTTGGCCTTTGTCCTCGTATAGTTCTGTAAAAAAGAGGAAGTTTAGTAATTATGTTTTCGTCGCTCATAATATCGGAAGGTATTGCACCTCTTACAGCAGAAGCTAAATCAAAAAATGTATACTAAACTGGGTTACCCTTTTTGATTTCTAATTCTTTAGCCCATCTTTGAAGAATGTTCGAATCAGAAGGCGGTAATAATTTTCCTCCAGTTACTGGTATCATGACCATATTTTTCACAAAAATCACAAATTAAACTTCAATCCACCTGTAAAATAATTGATATTAAAATTATTAAACTCTGCATATTGATATGAAGCAATTACTCTTACAGCTTTAATGAATTGATATTCAACTCTTACTGAAGCTGTAGTTTTTTGCGTTTCGTCCTGGTTATAAATGGTAAGTAAATCCGGATTAAAATAGTAGGCTCTTTCTCCTACGGATATATCCGCAGAAAGTTTAAATATATTTGAAACAGGTAAATCAAATTTTACATTTGTTGAAAATAATCTCCTTCCATCCGTTACATAAGTGTAAAGAGGTTTTACAGAGAGAATGAATTTCTGTGACGCCTGCCAAATAAAATCAGTTTCTACCTGGTGCGAATTTATCGACTTTAATCCGTCTAAGTTTAAATAAGTATATGTAAAACCGATAAAAAACAAGTCAAAATTATACAGCAATCCGCCGTTTATTAGATTTGTTTTATCAGTGTATTGTGTGAAGTCATTTAATTTGGAATTAAAATCACCGTTGATATTAGCATAGTTTAGCTTTAAATAAAAGGGATAAACATTCTTAATTATGCCAACCACAATCATTCTTTGGTCAAAATCAAATTTTGGATCATTAATTTTAAGCTTATCAAAACCGGCAATTAGATAGTCTCCCTTTGAAGCCAATTTGAAAGAACCATAAGCAGAAATATCATTTGAATAGCTGGTTGTTGAATAATTTCCGTAAGTATAATAAACAGAAGGGGAAAATGCCGATTGAGAATAATTAAAATTAGTCAGCACAAAAATTATTAAAAATAAAATTTTAATTAAATTTTTCATTTTAACAGCTCCAATCCTTTTGTTGCACTTATGTTGCCGGGGTCTAAGATTAAAGTGTCGGTAAATAATTCTTTTGCTTTGGAGTTACTACCCAAATAGTAATATGTCCAGCCTAAGTATAAGCAAGCTAAATAATCACCCGGGTAATTATTGTAAACATTAGTAAACATTTTCTTTGCGTTTAAATAGTCTTTCCTATTCAAATATATTTGTCCCAAGCGGAGATTAGCTGTATAGTTAGCAGGATCAATTGAAAGGATTTGTTCATAAATATCTTTTACCTTATCCCACTTTTCCTTTGCAGAGTAAGGAATGGTTAAACCAAGTAAGCCTTCAATACTATTGTTACTAAGTCTTACGGCTTCATTATAGTATTTTATAGATTTATCCTGCTTGGAGTTTAGATAATAAAGCCACCCTAATCTGAGATTAACCAAATAGTCGTCCTTAAAATCATTATAGATTTTTTCAATTTCTTTTATTGCATTTTTGTAATCTTTATTGTTTTCATATTGTACCGATAATGTAAATGTCTCTATTTTTTTACCGGATTCTCGACCTGAAATAAAGATGTTCGCAAAAAAGAATAATACGATTATAGATATGAATTTAAGTTTCATAATTTCTCCAAATAATTATTTTTAATAATTGATGAAAAACTGTTTTGTTTATCAGTATGAGTAATCGATTTAATAAATCCTTCATTATCAATAGTAATACTGCCGTTACCTTTTTGATTATAGAAAGAAAAAATGCCATTACCTTTGGATATAAAATTTGATTCAATAATAAAATCTTCTTCCCCGGTTTCTCTTTCTCTAAATTTGAAAAAACTTTTTGCTGTAATTAATGGTTTGATAATTAAAAGTATTTCAGATAAATATCTAACAAAATTTTTGGAAACAATTGATACAGGGAATTCCTCTTCCCATTCGAGGTCTTTGTTATAGCCAAGTGGTAATTTTATTGTCTGTAGATAAAAATAATATAATGCCGATTTATTATTGCCTATAAAGTTGGAAATGTAAAAAAGTTTTTCTTCCGGATATAAAAAAGCTTTTGCATTTCTATCGGATTCGATATAGAGATTATTGAGTATATCTATTTTAACTTCCCATTTTTCTAAAAAAGCTTTCCCGTTTAGTTTACATTCAAATTCATATTCACTGCCCAATTTAAAGTCGAATGCATTTTTTAATGTATTGTGTACTTCAATATTTCTAACCTTTGCTGCTTCTTTTGGAAATTCAAAAGTTTGTAGGGACAGTTTATTATTTTCTTCTTCAAGATAATAGGCTATTGGAAATTTATGTGTTTTATCACCAAGCTTGTCGCTTAATTGAAATTGAAAGTGTAAATGCGGAACAGGTGAACGTCCGCTGTTACCACAATGAGCTAAAACATCACCCTTTTTTATTTTGTCACCTTCTTCAACTTTAAAGCTCTGTGGTTTTAAATGTGATAATGATGAAAACAATCCCTGACCGTGATCAATTATAATTGTATTACCCCAATTTTCTTTTACGTTGGGTTTATTAATCTTATTATCAGCAACATTATCTATTACTCTTACAACTTCACCATCTAACGGAGCTGTTACCGGAATATTGTAACAGAGGTAGTCCTCAACTTTTTCTCCCAATGCCGAATATTGATTGTTATTTTCATCTTCAATAATGAAGTCCCAGGCATATTTCCATTTGTCTTTGTGAGTTATATTGCCGTTGTGTGCTTGTGAAACTTTCCACTCACCGAAGAAGGGAAGTTCGGGGAATAAAAATTTGAAGTTCCCGAACCGTGATTTTCTATTTTGATGGTAATAAAAATTTTCTTCGGGTGAACCGGGTTTAAAATATAATAATGCCAACTCGCTGAAATCTTGCCTGAATTTTAAGCTGTAGATCGTTGACAAAACAACAACGTTAAACGGCAACACTAATACAGGCAGATAAAAGTTTGTTAAAAATTTAATAAAAAATCCTGTGAATATAATGATCATCACTGTAGCGATAACCAACAAAATACTCGTCTTTTTTGAAAGGATAATTAAACTGCCTCCAAGTGCGAACGATGTAAGTATTGCATTAAAGGAAGTAAGAATAATTAATGTATCACTCGGGTTTTTAAAAATTATATTCAAGAATAAATAATTGATGAAAAAAGCAATTATACTGTTTACAAACATCACTCTTGAAAACAATAATACAGCGGCAACCAAAATAATCCCTGTGATAGTACTTGATTGAAAGAGTATTAAAGAAAATGATTTGAAGTAATGTTGTATAAAATTCGGTAGAACAGCGGTAAAAGAATAATCTATAAATTTTAAGTCTTTGTAAAAAATTACATTAAAATTTGTTATAAAAATAAAGAACACATACAGAGTAATTAT
>DRJC01000357.1 GCA_011052365.1 Ignavibacteria bacterium | reverse complement strand
TGTATTGTAACCGAAGTAAAAGACACACATACAATACCCATCATTTCAGAGGTAGCTGATATTTTGCAAATTGGTGCAAGAAATATGCAGCACTATTCATTGTTGGAGGAAGTCGGTAAAATTAACAAACCCGTATTACTAAAAAGAGGTATGGCAGCAAAAGTTGAAGACCTACTTATGAGTGCGGAATATATTTTAGCGCAAGGTAATTATAATGTGATACTTTGCGAAAGAGGAATCAGAACTTTTGAAACCTCAACCCGCAACACGCTGGATCTAAATTCCGTACCGGTTATAAAAAAAATGTCCCATCTTCCAATAATTGTTGACCCTTCACACGGAACGGGTTATTGGGATAAGGTTGCACCTATGAGCTTAGCAGCAATTGCCTGCGGTGCCGACGGGTTGATTGTAGAAGTCCATAATCACCCTGACAAAGCACTTTCCGACGGTGCCCAATCATTAACACTTGAACGATTTGAAAAATTATATTCAAAGATAAAAGAACTAACACCGATAATTAAAAGTTAAGAAATTAAATGAATCAATTAAAAAATTATAACCTGCCGGACAGCAAAGGTCATTTCGGTAAATACGGTGGTAAGTTTGTCCCTGAAACACTAATAACACCGTTAAATGAATTAGAAGAATACTACAAGAAACTTAAAACGGATATTGCTTTTTTAAGTGAACTTGAAAAATTAAACACGGAATATTCCGGGAGACCGACACCACTTACACTCGCTTCTAATTTAACCGAACATTACAAAGGCGGAAAAATATATCTAAAAAGAGAAGACCTTTGTCACACCGGTGCTCACAAAATAAATAATGCAATCGGACAAATACTTGTTGCAAAAAGAATGGGGAAAAAAAGAATAATAGCCGAGACCGGTGCAGGTCAACATGGTGTTGCAGTTGCAACGGTTTGTGCAAAATTCAATTTACAGTGTTCAATATTTATGGGCGAAGAAGATACCAAACGCCAGGAACCAAATGTATTAAGAATGAAAATGTTGGGTGCCGAAGTAATTGAAGTTACATCCGGTACGAAAACTTTAAAAGATGCTGCCAACGAAGCAATCAGGGATTGGGTAGGCAATATTGAAAACACTCATTATATTATCGGGTCGGTTGTAGGTCCTCACCCTTATCCTATGATGGTAAGGGATTTTCAATCAATAATCGGGAAAGAAACAAAAGAGCAGATAAATAAAATGGAGGGTAGAAATCCCGATAAAATAATTGCCTGCGTTGGCGGGGGCAGTAATGCAATCGGTATTTTTTACCCCTTTATAGAAGATGATGTTGAACTAATCGGTGTTGAAGCTGCAGGCAAAGGGTTGGAATTTAAAGAGAATTGTGCAACCCTTACTTTGGGTAAAGACGGTATCTTTCACGGGATGCGGTCTTACCTTTTGCAAAATGAATTCGGACAGGTTGAAGAAGTTTATTCAATTTCTGCCGGACTTGATTACCCGGGTATAGGACCCGAGCACAGCTATTTGAAGGATGAAAAAATTGTTTCATACTTTTCCGTTACCGACGAGGAAGCATTAGAGGCAGCAAAAATGCTTTCAAAAACCGAGGGAATAATACCTGCACTTGAAAGCGCCCACGCAATTGCTTACCTCAAATATATAATGCCGGCTACAAAAAGAGATGAGATCATAATAATCAACTTAAGCGGCAGGGGTGATAAAGATATGGAAACTTACAAAAATTTATTCGAATAAAATGTCAATGATAAAAAACCAGATACAAGCTATAAACGATAAAGGCGATAAAGCCCTTTCCGTTTTTTTAACGAGCGGATTTCCGAATAAAATAAATTTTACGGAATTGGCTCTAAATGTTTTTAATGCCGGAGCAGACATATTGGAAATAGGTATTCCATTCAGTGACCCAATTGCTGATGGAGCTGTAATTCAAAAGTCTTCACAACTTGCATTAAAGAACGGAATAAATATTTCCGCTACTTTTGAATATGTAAAAGAAATTAGGAAATCTTCGGCAAAACCAATTTTACTAATGGGTTATGCAAACCCGGTATTGGCTTACGGAATAGAGAGGTTTGCAGAAGATTCATACAATTCAGGGGTTAACGGTTTAATTATTCCCGATGTCCCGGTTGACGAACAGAAAGTTTTTTGTAAAAATTATTTCAATAAATTGGACATCATTTCCCTTATTGCTCCCACTACACCTGTAAATAGAATAAAAATGATTGATGAAGAGTCATCGGGTTTTGTTTATTGTGTAAGCGTTAACGGAATAACAGGAAAAAATTCCGATAAAGAAATAAATGAGAGCTACTTGAGGACCATCAAAAACACAATAACAAAAAACAAAACTCTAATTGGCTTTGGTATTTCAAGTCCTGAAGATGCAAAAAAAGTTTTGCCCTATTGCGATGGAATTATTGTGGGCAGTGCAATAATTAAATCTCTTTTAAAAGAAAAATCGCCATACCGGGAAACATTAAATTTAGTTAGGGAATTAAAAGACTCACTGATAAATTGTAATTAGTCTTTTACTCTGCAAATCATTTCAATTTCAACGGCGGAATCTACCGGCAGTTCGTTAACACCCACTGCACTCCGTGCGTGTTTTCCTTTTTCGCCGAATATTTCACCAAGTAATTCCGAGGCACCGTTTGCAACAAGATGCTGTGATGTAAAATTATCAGCACTGTTTACAAAGACCGTTAACTTTACAATTTGTTCAATATTATCCAATGAACCGGTAATACTTTTAACGACACCTAAACAATTTAACACACAAATTTGAGCTGCCTTTTGTGCTTCTTCAAGAGTTAAATTTAATCCTACTTTCCCCTTGTATTTCAATTCACCTTTTACAACCGGTATTTGTCCTGCCGTAAAAATAAGGTTATCGGATTGTACCCCCGGTAAATATGCTGCCATTGGTTTTGCTGCTTCAGGTAAGTCAAACCCAAGTTCTTTTATTTTTTCTTCAAACATAATTTCTCCTGTTTTCACCAAATATATATTTGTTATTTTATACTATTAAAATAAAATTTTATGTTAATACAATTTAGGAATTTAATAATATGCTGAAAAGCAAATTTGAAGAATTAGTGGATATAGTTAAAAAACTTAGGAAAGAATGTCCCTGGGACAGGGAGCAAACAAATGATTCAATAAAAGCTGCCACAATTGAAGAAGCTTACGAAGTTGTTGATGCTATTGATAAAAAGGATTATGACGAATTAAAAAAAGAGTTAGGCGATTTATTATTGCATATTGTTTTTCACTCAATAATTGCCGAAGAAGATAACAAATTTAAATTAGAGGAAGTGATTGACTCAATAAAAGAAAAACTTATACACAGGCATCCACACGTTTTCGGCGATGTAAAAGTAAACAATTCCAGTGATGTAAAACGTAATTGGGAAATGATAAAATTAGAAGAAGGGAGAGAATCTGTGCTGGAAGGTATTCCCGAACATTTACCTTCTTTGCAGAAAGCACACAGGCTACAGGAAAAAGCTGCAAAAGTTGGTTTTGATTGGAAACGAAAAGAAGATGTCTGGAAAAAAGTTGAGGAAGAATTAAACGAAATGCACGAAGCAGAGAACAATAAATCTATTATAGAAATAGAAGAAGAGATAGGAGATGTATTTTTTTCACTTGTAAATTACGCAAGATTTATAGGTATAAACCCCGAGTACGCCTTAAGAAAAACCAATCATAAATTTATTAACAGGTTCAGTTATATTGAAAAGAGTTTAAAAGAAAAGGATAAAAAAATTGGCGAATCAAGTTTAGAAGAAATGGATTTCTACTGGAACGAAAGTAAAAAATTATTTTGAATTGCTATTCTTTCCGTTTGTTTTATTAAATTTTTCATAAGCATCAATAATATCTTTAACCAACCTGTGCCTTACAATATCGTTTCTATCAAAATAAGCAAAGCCTACTCCATCAATGTGATTCAATATTTCTTTAGCCTGTACAAGTCCGCTTAAACTTTTTCCCGGAAGATCAATCTGGGTTATATCGCCGGTAATTATTGCCTTTGAATTAGCACCGAGTCTTGTTAAAAACATTTTCATTTGAATATCAGTTGCGTTTTGTGCTTCATCGAGAATAACGAATGCATTATTTAATGTTCTGCCCCTCATATATGCAAGCGGTACTATTTCAATAATAGTTTTTTCAATATAACTGCTTAGTTTATCCGAAGGCATCATGTCGTCTAAAGCATCATACAATGGACGTAGATAAGGATCAATTTTTTCTTGAAAATCACCGGGTAAAAACCCTAAACTTTCTCCCGCTTCAACTGCCGGGCGAGCAAGAATTATTTTTTTAACCGTACCTTTTTTCAGTTCTGCAACGGCTAAGGCTACTGCAAGATATGTTTTGCCTGTACCGGCAGGACCGATAGCAAAACAGATATCATTTTTTTGAGCGCTTTGTATGTAATTTAATTGTCCTGAAGTTTTAGCTTTTATAGTATCGTTTTTTGTGTAAAGAATAATTGATTCGTATTCCTCCTGGTTAATTATTTCTTTACCTTCTTTTGTAAGTGAAATTATCGTATTCACATCAGATGATTCAAGTTTACCGGTTGTGTTAAGTACGTAAATCATTTCTTTGAAAATTTTTTCAATGACATCAATCTCTTCCTTTATTCCTTTTACATAAACCGAATCACCTCTTACTGTAATTGATGCACTGAATCTATCTTCAATTTGTTTTAGGTTATCATCATTGACGCCTAAGATTTCCAACATGTTAACACTGTCTAATTTTATTTCTTTTTGTTCTGCAGTCATTATTACGTTTTTATTTAAATAAAAAAACCCTCATCATTTAAAAAATGATAAGGGTTTTAAATAATATATTAATATTTAAGAACAAGCTTATTGCACTGGAGCCGGTTTGTAGTTCTTTCTAATTTTATTGTATTTAGATTTTTCTTGTTCCGTAAGCTTTGGAATTTTAAATATTTGTTTAGGATAAATTAAATCGGGATTTTTAATTTTATCACGATTTGCTTTGTAAATCATTGGCCATGCGAAACCGTTGCCATAATGCTGGGGTTTCTTTGCAATATTCCAAAGATTATCGCCTCTAACCACTGTATAATTAATTTCAGGTGGTTCTACTATCCAGGCATCCAAATCTCTTTGAAGTGTGTTATGAACTCTTTCATAAAACTCCGGTAGAGCACTAATTTTATTTAGCTTTAATAAATCTAAATCTTTTTGGCTGTCTACTTTCGGTCCTTCTTGTCCGGCAATTCTACCGTCAAGTTGATTAACTGCAACTCTAAAATTAGCAACATCTGCTGCTGTTGCACCAAGCGAACTGTATAATTTATTCATACAGTCTTCATAGCTTTCAACTTTTGTGTTCTTTAAATTGTTAATGTCTGTTTTTAAAGAAGCTATTTCATTTGTTAGTGTTTTCTTTTGGGCTCTCAAACTTGTTATTTGAGCTTGCCATTGATCTTCGGTCAACTCTGTATCTTGCGCCAGGATATTAGCTGAAAATAATATAAGAAGAGCGAAGATACCTAAAACTGATTTATTTAATTTCATAAGATTTACTCCAATTTCTTTTTTATAAACCGTTATTGATTCTTCATTTTATTTAGATTGGCTTTCGTCTCTTCAGTCACTTTTTTACATTCTTCGAGTTTTGCATTTCTCTCCGCTATGGATTTCTGCAATTCCTCTCTTTCTTGTTTAAGTGTTTCCGATTCAGCCTTAAGTGAGTTAACTTCCGCTTTAAGGTTGTTCAACTCCAGCATTTGTGTATCGTTTACTCCACCGCAGCCTGCAAAACCAATTGCAATTACGGCGAATACCAACACTAATACTAACCTTCTAATGTTTTTACCTATTTCCATTTGGGACTCCTTTAGGGTGTTTAAGATTATTAATAAAAATAAAATATATTATATTATAATTAAAATGAACTAGCAATTTTAAGTATGCTAAACATACTAAATTATTTTTTTTTCTACAAAACTTGTGTAAGAATTTCCGGCAATAATAATGTGGTCAAAAACAGGTATATCCAAAAGCTTACCTGATTCAACCAATTTTTTTGTTAATTTTTTATCTTCTCCGCTCGGTGTACAATTTCCGCTGGGATGATTGTGCATTAATATAACACTCGCAGCACTATTTTCAATTGCAGGTTTAAATACTTCCCTGGGATGCACTACACTTGAATTTAAATTACCGATAGATATAATATTGTAATTTATAATTTTATTGGCGGAATTCAAGTTGATAAGTAAAAATTTTTCTTTCAATTCATCTTTTAAAAGAGGAATAAACATTTCCGCTACATCACTTGG
>DRJC01000356.1 GCA_011052365.1 Ignavibacteria bacterium | reverse complement strand
TTTTGAAATTGCTGATAAAATAAGCTAAATTATCCCACCTATAAAAAACAGTAATATGTTAAAATCAATAGAAATAAAAGACTACGCACTCATCGAACATCTGCAGGTAGAGTTCGGGGAAGGATTGAATATCATCACGGGTGAAACCGGTGCGGGTAAATCTATTATTGTAGATGCAATGGGTTTGCTTCTCGGCGGAAGAGCATCAACAGAAATAGTGAGAAAAGGTGCCGCGAAATCTTTTGTGGAAGGAATTTTTAACATAAAAGACAACCACAAGGTAAAAGAATTATTATTAAATAACGATGTTGAAACAACAGATGACTTAATCATAAGAAGGGAAATATCTTTAAAAGGAGCAAACCGCTGTTTTGTAAATGATTCGCCTGTGCCGCTAACTTTTATAAACCGGTTGGGAGATGTGCTGATTGACCTGCACGGACAGCACGAACATCAATCTTTGCTCAGAAGTGAAACACATATTGACTTTTTGGACCAGTATGTGAACAACAACTTATCAATAGCCGAATACAGAAAAACATTTAATGGCTTTCAGGAAAAGATTGATGAATTAAAATCTTTGAAGAAAAAAGAGAAATCTTTAAATGAAAAAAAAGAACTTTACTCATTTCAGATAAAAGAAATTGATTCCGTTTCTCCCCAAGAAAATGAAGACGATAAACTTTCAAATGAATTGAAGATTCTGGAAAATTCCGAACGGCTCCTTGAATTGACTACCTCAATTTATCAAACTCTTTATGAAGGAGAGAGATCGGTACAGGATCTTCTCGGTGAAGTAAACCGGAAGCTGGGCGAAATAGAACTAATTGATGAAACCTTTTCCGTTACGGAAAAAGAAAGCAGGAACGTACTTTCACAAATAAATGATATAGCCGAAACAATCCGTTCCTATAATTCTAAAATAGATATTGAACCCGAACATCTTGAGGAGGTTAGGGAGAGACTCGGTGCTTTAAATTTACTGAAGAAAAAATACGGCGGTTCTCTTAAAGTTGTTTTGACACATAGGGAAAAGATAGGGGAAGAATTTTTACTTGCCGAAAATTTTTCGGGAAGAATAAAAGAAATGGAAAATAAGATTGAAAATTTAAGAAGCGATTGCGGAAAATTAGCGACTGAAATATCTAATAAAAGAAAAAGCAAAATCCCTTTGATCGAAAAAAATATAAACGAAACACTTAATGAACTTGGTATTGAACAGTCATCCTTTAAAGTAAAAATTGAAAGACTGTTGGCTGAAGATGAAGACACAAATTATATACTATCAAAGAATAAAAAGATAAAAATTACAAATAGCGGTTGTGACGAGGTGGAATTTTTTATTTCCACAAATATAGGTGAAGATGTAAAACCCTTGGTGAAAGTAGCGTCCGGCGGAGAAATCTCCCGTGTAATGCTCGCATTAAAATCAGTACTTGCAA
Source organism: Ignavibacteria bacterium (assembly GCA_011052365.1). GTDB lineage: Bacteria > Bacteroidota > Ignavibacteria > Ignavibacteriales > Ignavibacteriaceae. The sequence goes on along the minus strand of DRJC01000356.1, from coordinate 1,370 downwards.
AAACCGAAGCACTGCCTGTTTTAATATTTGACGAAATCGACACCGGGATAAGCGGAAGAATTGCACAGAAAGTCGGCAAAGCTTTGGAAGAGCTTTCCAAAAGTCACCAAATAATAGCAATTACACATCTGCCGCAAATTGCAGGTAATGCACATCATCATTATGCAGTAAATAAAAAATTAATAGGCGGTAGAGTTGTAAGCTCAATTTATAAATTAGGCGATGACCAGCGGGTTAATGAAATTGCTAAACTGATGAGCGGCGAGGAAATAACCGAAGCAAGTATAAACGGGGCTAAAGAACTGATGAAAAACAAGAAGAGTGCCAATGCATCTAGTATATTATGATGAATCTGGTGATGATGGTTATCCAATTTATTCATCACCCTTCTTTGTGTTATCAGCTATTTATATGCATTATCTAAGTTGGCGCAATAATTATGACTTAATCAAAGAATTTAGGAGAAAATTAAAACATGATTTTGGATTACCTGTTAATTTAGAAATGCATACGAAAAATTTTCTTTTAGATAAAAATCCTTACAGGGATTTTAACTTTTCAAAACAAAATAAAATCAAAATAATAACATCATTTTGTGAGTTTCTTTCTTCATTAGAGCTAAAGATTATTAATACAGTTATTATAAAGAAAAATATAATATCTGATAAATATGACGTATTAGATAAAGCTTTAACATATTCAGTTCAGAGAATTGAAAATGATTTGTCTGCTGTTAATGAAAGCAATAAAAGATTCATGATTATTACCGATTCAGGGCGTGTAGGTAAAATGAGAAAGACAACTAGAAAAATCCAAAAAATTAATTATATTCCCTCTAAATATTCCGGCTTTAATTATAGAAAAGAAATTAAATATTTAATAGAAGACCCATTACCTAAAGATTCAAAAGAATCTTATTTTATTCAATTAGCTGATTTGGTATCATATATTATTACATTATATTCTTCTGTTAAATTAGAAGAACACGGATTACCTAACAGATTAAAAGGCTATGTTAAATTTGAAGACATAACGAAGTGGTTGGAAATTATTAGACAAGTTCTAAATTTAAAAGCAAGCAGTAAAAATATTTACGGTATAGTTTATTATCCCAAAGAAAAAGGCGGTCAAATGACCGCCTAAAAAATACACACCACCTACGATGTATTCACACTTTCAGTGATTCAGTTCAAATATATACTAATGTATTATATAATGCAAGGAGAAAATAATTGATGAAATCGTTCGTTATAAAAGTAGGTGTAAGAATTTCTTATAAATATACATGAAACAAACAGCACTCTACATCCACATTCCTTTCTGCAAGCATAAATGTATTTATTGTGATTTTTACTCAATAATAACAACCG
>DRJC01000355.1 GCA_011052365.1 Ignavibacteria bacterium | reverse complement strand
AATTTTATGTAGGATAGACCTGTTATAAAAGCTACAAAGCCGCCGAAGGCAAATGCTATTGGTGCGGCATGACCGGAGACAGAAACAGAAAGTCCAAGGACGGAGAAAATACCTCCGCCAACCATTCCGCCGACACCCATCGCAATTAGTTCTTTTAGCCCGAGTTTTTCTGTTTGCTTCATAATACTTTTTAAAAAACACTTACGTTAATATATTTACCCGAATAATTCTTAAAGTTATTTTTTAGAGAATCTTATGATTTATATTTTAATATAATAATCCATTATTTAGAAATCTAAAAAATAAACATCAAACATTTTGATGACAAAAAGTGGTATCGCTTTAATTATTTGCTGACTGATATTCCAATTATCAGCATAGAAATACCATCCACTAAAAGACTAATACCAACAAACAAGCCAACAAGCCAGACCGAACTAAACGGCCAGCTGATTAAAAATATTAATGCAAATATGAAAGAAAGCACGGCATTGATTAGCATCCAGGTCCAACCTTTGTAAGGACGAAATTCCAAAGCAAACATAATTCCGGCGAACCCATCAAATAAAAAGTAAATTATTAATAACAAACCGACTGCTGCAATTCCTGTTAAAGGATAAAATAGAATTAATATTCCAACTACCTCAATTGTAACCGGTTTAAACCAGGCAATCCATTTTGTGTTGTAAATTTTTAAAACGTGATAACCTGAAATGATTCCGCCTGTTACCAAAAGCCATCCGACAAAATAAGATAATGTAAGTGATGTTATTTCCGGTAAAAATATTCCAATTATTCCCGCAATTAAAAGCAAGATACCTGCAATTGTAGAATGCAGTTTGAATTGTTTTAATAATTCATCGCTGTCAAAATAATGTTTCATTACGTACCTCTTTAAATATTAAAAAATTTAACAATTGAACAACGATTTATTTTACAATCATCACATTAACCGGAGCTTTCCGGGCGACCTTTTCTGCGGTACTGCCGAGAATCATTTCGTCAACTTTACTGTGTCCCCGGTGTCCTAAAATAATTAATGAAACTCCAAGTGATTTTGCATAATAAATTATTTGAGTGAAAGGAATTCCTTCTACTATTTTTGTTGTTACTTTTAATCCGGCTTCTTCTAATTCTTTTTTCCAATCCGCCATCTTTCCTTCAATGTATTTGCTTATTTCACCCTGGATGTCAAGGTTATCGATAGATAAGCTGTCAATGTAGGAACTGTATGCATATATTCTTTCATCTATTACGTGTAATAATATAACCTCGTCTACATTATAACCACTTAATTTTTTTAATTCATTTTTAACTTTTTCAGATGATTCTGAAAAATCAATAGGGCAAAGAATTTTCTTTAACATTTTTATTCTCCTTATATTTTTAATTTACTTAATTGATTTATGAAAAACATGTAATTTATATTGTTTAAAAAATTCATTGTAAAATTTATTCTCTTTTAACTTTTACAATTTGACAACATAAAGGTTTCTATTTGTAGGTGATTTAACAGGGTTGTTTGGAAGTGTAGATAAATATTAAACGTAGAGCAGTAAAACTTCAAGAACTTACAAACCAAAAGAATAGGGTATGAAAATATTTTTTGGAAAAGTTTGGAATTACCGTTATACTTACGACGAAAATGAAAAGGAAAAAATATTGAAACAGTTTTTGGGATCAGATGAATCAAACAATACTGCAGGGTAATGAAAAAAGAAATTATCGGGCTTTTATTTGGCATGCAGTTTGGCTTGCACTTGCCACTACATTTGCTGATGTAAATACTGTTCTACCGGCACTAATTTTAATAGTAGGCGGAACACAGTTTGATATCGGTATACTCACTTCAATAATGGTTGGTATTCCGATGATTACGCAGCTTTTATTTGCCGGTTATCTTAAAGAAAAAAAACTAAAGAAAGGTTACCTGCTTTTAGGAATTTACTTACGTGTTATAGCTTTGATGGGTGTAGCATATACACTTTTCGAACAAAAAAACTTATCCACATCAATTATTATATTTCTTGTATTTTTTTGGATGTTTGTCTTTTCGATAAGCGGAGCTTTCGGGGGAATTTCATACCAGGATATATTAGGTAAAAGTATAATTGGCGAAACACGTAAAAAGTTTTTGGTTTCCCGTCAGTTTTTAGGAAGCATCGGGTTACTTATTTCAGCTTTGATTGCCAGGCAATTATTAAAACAATTCGGTTATCCCGATAACTATATTTTGTTTTTTATTACTGCTGCCGTTTTCCTTTTTATTGCCGCATTTGGTTTCTGGGCTATAAAAGAAAAGCCGACTAAAATAGCAAGTGATGGGAGAAAACTGATTGAAGTTTTCAAATCCATTCCATCCGTTCTAAAAGAAAACAGCAACATTCGTAATTTTATTATTCTTTCCAACCTGCTTGGTTTTACAATTGTATTGCTGCCTTTCTTTATAGTTTTAATAAAAGACTTAGCGCATATCAATAAATCTCTTATCGGTAATTTTCTTCTGTTACAGATGGTAGGAATGATCGTTTCAAACTTTGTATGGAAAAAGGTAGTTAAAGAAACTGCTTTTAAAGGCGTGATGAAATACACAATAATAATTTTTTCTTTACTCCCGCCCATTGCCCTGATATTTGCATATTATATACCTGTCGAATATTTTATGATCGTTTTCTTTTTCATTGGTTCGGCGGTGAGCGGTTATAAAATTTCGCTGGCAGGAATTTTACTTGAGATAACTACCGAAAGTAACCGTGCAATATACACCGGAATTTTCGGTGCGTTCAATATTACAATTTCAGTTTTTCCGTT
>DRJC01000354.1 GCA_011052365.1 Ignavibacteria bacterium | reverse complement strand
TATTTTCATCTCTTGCTAATTAAGAAGAATGGTTGAATGAACGCCTTCGGCGTTGAATGGATGATTGAAGTAAATTGATTACTTTTATTCATAGTCTTTATTCCATTGCTCATCGTTGGTTTTATTTAACAAAGACTTATTTAGATTTATTAATTTATTCTCTAATGAATAATGGAATTTATCATATTCATCAAACCATTCTTTGTTGATATCTTCTGAATTCAATAAAGCAAAAAATTGACTATAGTTTTCACCAAGCGAAGCTAATGCAATGCTGTTGAATTGTATATTTTCTTTCAAATGTCTTCTGCAATATCCCTCAGCAATATTCGAGTGAACTGAAAATATTGAATCTTCTATTTGAGCATTTAATTTATATGAAATTGTTTTTAATATTTTTAATTTCTTTTTAACAAAAGCAAAAAGTTCTATAGCTTCTTGCCATACAACAAGTTTTCTGTATCCACGGTTTATATTTTTGTTTCTATTTAATATAACTTCATCAATCATTTCCGTTCATCCATTCAACCATTCATCCATTCAACCATTCAATCATTCTTGAATACAATTCACAAATTTTAACATAAATCATTCATTTATTTTTTCAAAATTCTCAAACTCTCCATCAGCTGCGTTTTGCTTTTTGTCTTTTCGTCAACAGTTTTAATTTTTTTTGCAGGTACACCTGCCATAACCGAATGAGGTTCTACATCATCAATAACTACCGAACCGGCAGCAATTACAGAACCTTCGCTCACTTTTACACCTTCAAGTATTACAGCATTTGCACCGATCAACACATTATCTCCTATAATTACCGGATCCGCACTCGGAGGTTCAATTACACCAGCTAAAACTGTTCCGGCTCCAATGTGACAATTATCCCCAACAATTGCTCTTCCTCCAACAACAACATTCATATCAATCATTGTATTTTTACCGATTACAGCGCCAATATTTAGAACAGCTCCCATCATTATAACACAGTTATCACCTATCTCAACTAAATCGCGGACATATACACCAGGTTCAATTCTTGCTTTATATTTTGTTAAATCGGCAAGAGGAATGGCTGAATTTCTTCTGTCGTTTTCAATTCTGTACTTAACAATCTTGTCTTTGTTTTCAGAATAGAATTTTTTAAAATCATCAAATTCGCAAAATAATATCCCGGAGATTTCGTTTCCGTAAAAATCATAGTTTAAAAAATCAATCTCTCCCAAGTTACCGTTCAGATAAACTTTTACAGGTGTTTTTTTCTTGGAATCGGAGATGTATTTTATTATTTCAAAAGAGTCCATTTAATTCTCGTTTATTTTAAAAATATTATCCGTTTACTACATCGGAAAATGAATAAAAACCGTTTTGTTTATTAACAATAAACTGAGCACTTTTAAGAATTCCTTCCGCAAAAGTACGTCTCGAAGTAGCCGAATGAGTAATCGAAATTACTTCACCCAAACCGCCAAATTCAACCGTATGCTCGCCGAAAACATTTCCTAATCTTAATGAGGAAATATTTATATTTTCCTTCTTAAGCGCATTTTTTAACAATTTAGCAGTACCCGAAGGCTTATCCTTTTTAAATCTGTGATGGGTTTCGGTTATTTCAATATCCCAATCTTTTAATTTTTCTTCTGCATTTTTTATAAGATTAAGCATAACCTGAATACCGTATGAAAAATTATTGCTTTGTACGATAGGTATTTTCTCACTAAGCAGCTTTAACATTTGCATCTGATCATCTGTAAGTCCCGTAGCTGCCACAATCAAAGGAACAGAAAATTTTTCAGCAATTTCCAAATTTGTATCAAAACCAACGGCAAGAGAACAATCTATTAAAAACGAAGGACTGCCATCATTAATTTCCTCATTTTCATCTCTACCGTAAACCATTTTATATCCGTTTTCGTTTAAGAGCGTAACTACTTCCCCGCCCAATCTACCCGAAAACCCGAAGATACCGTAATCTTTATTTGTTGTGTGAGATTCATCCATTATTATTTCATTTCTTCCATTGTCTTATCTAATAAAATTTGATGTTCGTCTGAAACCGGTTTGAGCGGCAATCTTAATATATTTTCGCAAAAGCCTAATTTATGCATAACATATTTAATGGGAGCAGGATTGGTTTCCACAAAAATATCGTTCATCGTTCTTAAGTATTTGTTCTGGTATTCTGTTGCTTTATTAAAATCATTATTTAAAGCGCTACTGATGATTTCCTTCATCTGCACAGGATAAGCATTTGAATAAACTGAAATTACGCCTTTTGCTCCAAGTGACATAATAGGCAAAGCCTGATCATCATTACCTGAATACACAGTCAAAGAATCCGGTTTTATAGAACAAAGCCGGGCAATTTGCGATATGCTCCCACTTGCTTCTTTTACTGCAACTACATTGGGACTTATTTTATGAATCTTTACTGCGGTTTCCGGTAAAACATTCATACCTGTTCTTGATGGAACATTATAAAGAATTATGGGAATCTTAGTTTGTCCTGCAATAAAAGAATAGAAATCAACTAAAGAGTCTTGTGTGCCTTTATTATAATACGGATTTACAATAAGAAGTCCGTCCGGATTAAATTGCTCAGCTTGTTTATTTAAGTCCACAACTATTTTGGGGTTATTACTACCAGTCCCGATGATTATCTTACACTTCCCCGAAACTTCCTTTACTACTGTATTTATAATCTTGTTTCTTTCGTCATCAGAAATTACGGGAGCTTCACCGGTAGTACCGAGAATAATAATGGCATCTATTTTACTCTCTAATTGAAAACGTGTTATTTTTTTTATGGCTTCGTAATCTACTTCCCCGTTTTTTAAAAACGGGGTAATTATTGCTGTACCAACACCTGAAAACATATTTTTGTTCTTTTTATATTATTTAAAATTTATAATATGAATATATAAATTTTTAGAATGAGGATTAAATTAAAAACGAAAGTAATATTAAATTACAATGACTTTTTTTAAAAACAAATGTATATTTG
>DRJC01000353.1 GCA_011052365.1 Ignavibacteria bacterium | reverse complement strand
TTTAAGCTGACCTACTTTTACAAGCCGGGGAGTTAAAATCGACCAGTTTTTATCTTTTGCAAAAACTTCTTTGAACATAGGAAGGGCTTCTTTCAATCTGCCGATATTTGTTAATGTTACTGCGTGCCAGTATTTCATTTCTAAATTGTTAGGGAACATTTCTTCCGCCGTGGAATATTCCTTCATTGCAAGAGCCATATCTCCGTGTTCAACCGCCAAATCACCGGCGTTCATATGGTCGTATGCCCTGTGAACCTTCAACAATCTTTTTAATTCTTTAATAGGGCTGGGGCTGTCATCAACGCGTAGATCAATTGACCTGTCTTCCCAAATTTTTCCTGTCGATTTTCCTTTTACAACAAGCAGTGCAGCGGATTGTTTTCCCCTAATATCTCCACCGACACTCTGTGCGGCTTCCAATACTGCTACCATTCTTTCGGCTAAAGGTCCTTTTGTTTCCCTGAAAGCTTTCGCCATTGCAGGCCACACTTTATTGTTTGACATCAGGTTTGCCTGCACGGCAAAATTTTTGCCTACAATTCCGCCGGCAGCAGGGATGTTCTTTTTCCCTGTATAATTTGCAGGTTTGTGTGTGCCGTCTAAAATTGCAAGTTGTCTTACGTCTCTTCCCGCATCATTAGTAGTGAGCATTTTAACAGCCTGCTCGGGAGTTAAACCGTTTTTTAACAAACCAAGTCCTTGCGGTCCGTAAGCAGGGTTAACAAATGACTGCGTTGCAACAACACCAACACCGGCTTCACCCCAGATAACAATTGTTCCTACGGAAAACCAATGTGATTGAACGGCAACGCCCATCTCTCCCGTGGTAGTGTCTCTTGCTACAATCGAAAAAGTGTGAGCCAAAGGTTCTTTACTGAAAAAAGTTTGCGCATTTCCGTCAAATGACATTTGAGTGATTAAGATTAGAATAAAGAGCACTGTTTTTGTTTTCATTTTTGTACCTAATAATTAATTGTTGAAATCTATTTTATTGTGGGTTCCGTCGCAGAAGGGTTTGTTTTTGGAAGCACCGCATCTACATAATGCAACACTGTCTTTTGTTTCTATAACATTTCCGTTGTGATCGGTTATTTTAAATTTGCCTTTAACTAACAAAGGTCCTTTTGACGTAACATTTATCTGTACGTTTTCTACGCCTTCATTTTCAGATTTGAGTGTATCATCAATTATTTTGAGAGCACCGGAAGGGCAGTTTTTTACGGCATCATTTAATTTTGCTTTATTAGCCTCATCCAAATTTATCCACGGTCTCTTTTCAATGTTAAATATTTCAGGATATCCATTAATACAATTTGCCGAATGAGTACAGGTATCCGGGTCGTAGCTAATCCTTAGTTCACCCTTTTTATAGTTCTGAATTTCTTTACCCATGTTTGAACCTCTGATAAAATTTATTTATATAATAACTATTCTGAGAAAATAGTTTATTCTTCAATATATTACAATTGAAAGAATTTAGAATTAATATTCTTTAGTTTTAGAAATCATGTTAATTTATTTATAATATTAATTAAAGATATTATGACAAGCAAAATTACATACGACACAACAATAAAGTTTTTTATTTCAATAATTGGTTTAGTGTTTATCGTATTTGTATTGAAAGAACTCAGTAATATTATTATTCCTTTTGTTGTGGCTTACTTTCTATTCTTTTTATACTCACCGATAAGCAATGTTTGTGAGCGTAAGGGGTTCCCTTCCTACGTTATAGTTATTTTGGAGGTTATTCTTACAATAATTATTGCCTGGATCATTTCAAGTCTTGTCATCGGTTCGGTTATACAATTCAGCAACGAGGTACCGGGATACATAAAAAAACTCAATACAATCGTACAGAACACTGCAATATCAATAGGAATAACAGATCCGTTCTTCAAGAATTTTTCTCTTCAAGGTATTTTAGACAATATAGATTATAAGCTATTAGCCGGCGGTATATTCACTTCCACATTTTCAGTGTTAGGTAACGTGCTGATTGTTCTGTTCTTTTTTGTGTTTGTGTTTACCGGGCACAACACAATTTACAATGCTATTAAAAAAAGATTCGTAAACCAAAAAGTACAACCGGAATTAAAAAAACTGAAAAACAAGTATGAAAAGAACACTAAAGATTCAAACCCGGATTTCGCTCATTGGATGGGCAACAAATTCAATATTGAAAAAAACGATCAGGAAGAAAAATTAGAGCTTACTTTTAAAGCCATAACGGAACAGATTCAGAAATATCTTGTTTCAAAGAGTGCAATAAATCTCGGTGCCGGAATTGTAGTAACGATTATTCTATCTCTATTCGGAATAGACTTCCCGATTATCTGGGGGCTTTTTGTTTTTCTATTTAATTTTATTCCGGCTTTAGGTTCAACACTAGCCCTGCTGCTTCCAACTTTAATGGCACTTGTTCAATTCGAATCATTCGGTTTTGCTCTTCTGATTGCCGTTATTTTAGCAGGCATTCAATCGTTGTTTTTCAGTTTAATAGAGCCGAGCGTTTTGGGTAAAAAATTAAATCTTAATCCTCTTGTTATTTTATTAGCTGTATTGGTTTGGGGTTATATCTGGGGAATAGTAGGTATGCTTTTGTCAGTACCGCTTACGGCTATAATAAACATCATCCTTTCAAATTCGGAATCAAGAGATTTAAGATTCATCAGCGATTTGATGAGTAAGGATTAGATGGTTTTACTTATGTGCGCCTTTAAATAATCAAACAACTCTTTCCCGATAACGACATCATTAAAGATATTCCGAATGTTGTCCTTATTTATTTTTTTAAAATCTTTTTCCGCCGGAAGAATCAGCGTACCTGATAAATCAATAACAGCCGGACTTATCACCAGCTTTTTCTCCCCCTTTTCATAATAGCATTTGGGTCGGTGGGCTTTTCTCGGAAAAATATAAACCCTCCATCCGTTATTTTCGTCGAATGAAGATATCATATTTATCATCGGTTCATTTTGTGAGTTTGTAGATTTTTGAAGTGAAGAATATAATGTTTCAAATACATTTGTAATAAATCTTTCGTCCTTTGATTTAATAAGAATTATTTTCCTTAACCCGTCGTTTATTCCAAACACCTCTTTCTTTCTTTGGTCAATTATCTTTTCAGCATATTTTTTTTGAAGAAGATCATTTTGATTTAGTACTTTTAACATGTTTTTGTTTACTGCTTGAAAATGAAGATGGTCGGGTGCGGAAGCTCCGCATTCAGGACCGTTATATAAAACAGAATAATATTTACCCAATCTTTTGCCAAGCTTTAAAAATGTATGAAATGATTCACTTATTCTTTGCGGAAAATGTTTCCTAAAAACAATTGTAAAATGTTCGATAAAAATTGGGTAAGGGTTACAGAATATTAAATATTCATTTTTGTAATTTATACCTTTTTGTTCTTGGGGAAGATTTTCAAGACACAAGAAACAGTCCCTTTTTTCAATCGCTTCATGTGATATATCCGCAGTTGTTGAAATTATTCTTCCCGGGTTAAATTGAGCATCAATAGTAAACCCGTCAAATTGAAAAGTTTTTGTTTTAATATATTGAAGTGAATCAAATCCCTTGCTCAATAAATCCCAGTCAAATTTTTGGTTTCTTAAAAGTATAACAAGAGCATCCGAATAATCTTTTTCTTTTAAATATTCTTCAACTTCCGGTGTAGAAAAGACAATGTCTCTTTCGATGTTTGAATCACGATGTTTCATTTTAGATTATTCTTGTTCATTTTTATTCTTCTATTAATTTCTTCGGTTCGTAAAGTGTCCTTATAATAATCATATTTGTTTTTAATGTCTATCGACAGGCCTGCATCCGTATTGCCTTCCCACCTTCTGCAAATATATACCGGTTCATATATTCTGCCGACCTTGTAGTTTCTTGAAACGGAAAGACAAACAGCGTAGTCTTCTCCGTAGCTTACATTGGGAAATTTACTTGCTCTCAACAATGGAGTATAAAATGCGCGGGGAGCGCCAAACCCGTTTACACGCAAAGCATTATTGTGTCCGTTTGTGCTTGTCCATTCTTTGTGAAAAATTTTTCCAGGGGGAATTTCATTTAAATCAAAATCTGTTAAAAGATATGAACCGACAACCATTCCGTATTTTCCTTCATAAAATTTATCGACTATTTTTTGTAAAGTGTTTTCGTCTTTGTAAATATCATCGCTGTCCAACTGCACGGAAAACATTCCGCATCTTTTATCATTAACCGCTACGTTCCAGCATCCGCCGATTCCATGATCTGTTATTTTCGGAATGATATGAATAACTCTATTATCTTCAGTTGCAATACTTTTGATTATTTCCGTCGTACCGTCAGTGGAATGATTATCAACAATAATTATGTTAAATCTTTTTTCTGTTTTTTGTTTTAATGCTGAGCCGATAGCTTCGCTTATTGTTTTTGCCCTGTTCTTTACCGGGATTATTACGGATGCTTCAACATCAAAATTATTATCGTTAAAATCTATTTCTTTCAAGATTGGTGAAAGATATGCTTTGATGTTTTTTAAGTGTTCGGTAAATGCTTTCTCCATTTCTTTTTGAATACCTGCATATTTTTTTTCCAAATACTTGAAATGGGTTTCTTCATTAGAGGGAAATATTTTGTGTTCAAATGAATAAAGATAATTGGGAATATTTATAATTGGATGTGTCACAGAGATTGCGAGACGCAGTGCATATAAACCTGCCCACCTATAATTGGGGTCTATAGATTTTAATTTCCCATTAAAGATATCCGTTTTAAAAAACAAAAGCGGACCGAAATTGAAATCGTCTCTCACACTTCCAAATTGGTAATCAATTACGGGTTGGTTTTTTAAGGCGTCTTTCTTTCCTAAATAATAATTTGAATAAATTACCCCCGGGTTATTCTTTTTAGAAGTATCAATAAATTCTAAAAGGGTGTTGTCCTGTAAATCGATTTTCCCCTCTTCGGTTATAAATGTTAAGTAACCGGTTTTGATTTTTTTAAGAACATTATTTAAAGTTGCTGTGCTGAAAAGAGAGTCTGCATTAAGTACGTTTTCAATATTAACGTTTTTGTGTTTATCGTTCACAAAATAAACTTCTTCTACATATTCGGAAGAAACAAATTGTTCTAAATTATATTTATTTGTTTCGTCATTGGAAAAAGGTAAAAATATTGTTATTAAATTTTCCATTTTATAATATCATCTTTACACCGCCCCAAAATTCGCGACCGCTTTCGGGTAAACCCCATTGAGAAAAATACAATTTATCAAAAACATTATTAACCCGGCTGTAAATTTCTACTTTGTATTTATTATTAATTTTAAAATTATAGGCTGCTCTTACATTTGTGATTAAATAATCCGGCAGTTTTTGGAAAAACAATGACCCTTCTTTCAATCCGAATTGAATACCGGAATAGATAAATTCAAAATTTGTTTGAAAATGTTCTACAGGAAAATAAGTTATATCGAGCGATGAAATGATCTGCGGCTTGTACTCCAAAGTATCGGCAAATTCACCGGCAGTATTTTTTGACTTAGAATTTAGAAAAGTAAAATTTAAAGATGCTTTCAGCTTACGACTGAATTTATACCTTGTAACTGTTTCAATTCCGTATGTTCTAATTTCGTCTTTATTAATTCTTTTAAATTGCCTTCCCGGTAATGTTGTTCTTACAATACCGTCCGTTAAATTTGTATAAAATAATGATACATCAAAACTACCGCTTATAAATAATGATCTAAAGCCTCCTTCAATTGTTACAGCCGTTTCGGGTCTTAAATTGGGATTGGGAACAAATCTGCCCAACGCACCCGAAAACATTTCTCGCAATGTCGGAAATCTTGCCTTCCTTCCCAAAGAAAAATGAAGTGATTGTAATTCATTAAAAGAATGTACCAATCCAAAGTTAATTGCATAATCGGTAAGAGCATCTTTTGCGGGTTTGTTACCTGTCCTTGGCGTGGCGGAAATATCATAAGCAAGTCCAAACACTAAAGTGGTTTTATCTAAAAAATATTCAAGTTCACCATTTGAGCTTAATACATTTTGCCTGTAAATATTTTCCCTGTAGTTTTGTTTTAAAATGTTTTCCGTGTGTGTTGTTGTGTATCCGCTTAGTGAAAGTTTCAACAAAGCGTTTTCGTTAATTAAGGATGAGTACACAATTCTCCCGTTATAAGTTACGTCTTTTCCTTTCTCTATATTTTCTATTGAAGAGTAGCTTATATCCTTAAATTGATTTATTTGTGATTTAAGAGATGTACCCGAAAAAGAAAAAATAATTTTTGAAGTGTTATCTTTTACCGGGTATAATTCCCCGTTAAAATTCACAACAAATCTTTGCCATAAAGGATACTGCCAAAATCTCGGCTTCGCTACATTTTCTTCCGGCGGTACTCCTTTCTCGGCATCGTTATAGGCGAAGGTTAAATTTAATTTTAATTTCGGATTTTCATAATACCCTATTTTTCCGAAAAGGTTTAACGCCTTGTTGTAACTGTTTATTCTAACACCCGAAGTACTTTTATAAGAACCCGGCAGTGAGAATCCATCCCTTCTGCTATATTGCGTTGCAGCCAAAAAAGAAAGTGTCTTTATTTTACCCGTAATTAATCCCGAGTAACTTTGACTATTATTTTCTCCGATTTTAAATGACAATTTTTGAATCGGCGGTTTATCATTAAGAGTTAATGAATTTATTTCCACCACGCCTGCGATTGAATTTGCTCCGTAAGTTGTAGAGGGAATTCCCTTCGTTATATTAATTGATTCAATTACATCGGTGGGAATAAGACTCAAATCAATCCTGTTATCCCACGGTGTGTTCAGCGGAACACCGTCAAACAACAGTGTTATTTGCCTTTCGCCTCCGCCTCGAATATAGTAAAGGGTTTCACCTCTTGAATTGGTTTGAACTTTAACCGACGGAATTAGCCTGCCGACATCACTTAAATTTAAGGCATCGGCTTCTTCCAATTCCTTTGCATCAATATCAATTATGATTTTTGTTTTTAGTTCTTTATCCGCTTCAATTGATATTTCATTAAGATTATAAGTCTTAACAGAATCTTTTGTTTGTCCTTTTATAATTGTTGAAAATATAAAAAAAACAAAGATGCTTAACATTAAAAATGTGTTCGTATGTATTTTGCTATTTATGGGTTTTATATATTTCAATTATTTTATCGGTTTGTGTTTCTAAATTAAAGTTATTTACTATTCTCTCTCTTCCTTTTTTACCGAATAGGTTTCTTGTGTCCGCTGAATTTATCAGCACCTCTATTTTCTTTGTTAAATCTCTGGAGTTTTTATTTTCAAATAGAAAAGATGTATCGCCGTTAACCGCAATATCAAGTACACCGTCGGAGTTTGAACAAACAGTAGGAAGTCCCATTGCCAT
>DRJC01000352.1 GCA_011052365.1 Ignavibacteria bacterium | reverse complement strand
TAAAATCGTTTCCAAGTTTTTCAATTAACATTTCTTTGCTGTAACGATTTACTGATAAGCCCGAACATTTTACAGCTCCTTCAGTATTAAATTCTGCAAACATAACAAAACCGCCCTGTTTAACCTTACTCTTCAAAAGATTGAAATAAATATTTTGATCCTTTGACTCTGTAAAGAAATGGAGGACAGCTCTATCAATCCAAAGATCAACCGGTTGTATTTTGTTAAGTAGCGTGGGATTTGTCAAATCATCGACAATCCATTCAACTTTATTGCTTGCCTTTCCAAGTCTTGTTTTCAAATTATTAAGACTTATGTCGCTAATATCGGTTGCCGATATATTTGAATATTCCAAGCTTAATAACTCATCTATTAAAGTAGAACTTCCCGAACCTATATTCAAAATTCTTGCTGACTTAGATAGACCGGTTTTATTGATCATATCAAAGGTGGGTGTTAAATCGTTTTCATACCAACCTAATTTTTCTTCCGGGCTATTTACATAGACATGATTCCAGTGCTCTTTAAGATTTATTGCATCCGGTTGAGCTGAAGTGGAATAGTAGTTTTTCCCTTTATCGTTTATTTCGGAACTTTCACCATTCATATTATATCTCTTTTTTTTTCTTCAAATTCTTCTTTTGTAAATTACACTATTTCTGAAATAAAGTTCAAACTTGTTAAACAATGGATTAGGCTTTTTTACCTGTTACAATAAGCTTCTGTTGGTTCTGCAGGGGAGTGTGGCAGTTTATACAAACCCATAACTTTTTGTTCTTTTTCCACTCAGCTTGAAACTGCAGGTCTTCCCATGCTTTACTGTGATTGGCTCTTTTCCATTCAAGGTAAATATCATTGTGGCAACTGCCGCATTCTTTGGCAGAAAGAGATTTTAACCCTTTCGGAATTATTTGATTGGGTGCCGACTTTTCCCAATGCTTGGTAAGGGGTACAATTACAGTGGGTTCTTCTTTTTGTTTATCGTTTTTAATATTTGAGCACCCTGCAATTATAAAAGGTATAGTCAATACCGAGAAGAATAAGAATAGTTTTAATGTTTTCAATATAGAATCATCTTTCATCAATTTAACGGCTAATAAGGTAACATTTTTATTCATCTACCAATTTCCCCAATGCTTTATCCTGGATAAACGGAATGTTATATTTTAGGAAATACTCTGCTTTTGTTAATTCTTTACCAAGGTAAGCAGCGTGATCTAATACTGATATAAAACCCTTTTCGATAATCGTGTAATAAATGCTTGCCGCATCTGTTCCTTCAATTGTCTGTAAAAGTTTACCGTTGTTCGAGTAATATTCCACATAAATTTTCTTCTCGTCTTTCTGCGGAATAATAAGAAAGAATCCCTTTTTATCTAATACTAAGCGTTCAGGATTTTGAGCGGTAATTATTTTATTTGTTGAAACCGTTACGGTATTACCGGAAAATGATGATTTGTTTTTTGTATGATAGACATTGATTACATTTTGTATTTCACGCAATGAAGTTGTACCGATGAGATTAACTATTTCTACCTGGGATTGGAATCTTTTAATTAGTTCGAGGGTGATGTTTCTTAAAAACGGGCGTTTACCTTTTGCCCCGATAATTTTTCCATTTTCAGAGATCCCATTACTTTGAAGTGATAGAATTGCTTGACCGGAAAGATGTCCCATTTTACCGTTACCGCTATCTTTCCCGAAAAGAATTAAATAGCGTATGTTGGAATTAGTGATTATGTTTTTAACAATTTTTTCAATGCCGATATTTTCAGTTTCACAATACCCTACAATGGCAATTTTCTCTGTCGCATCCTTGAAAATCTTTTCCGGTAAATCAGTACTTGTTAGTGTACAAACTGCTACCGATGACTTTTTATTTCCAACGAAAAATTTTCCCTTTTCAACAGGCCATTTTGTTGTATTTTCAGTTGAACATTCGGAAGAACAACCGTAGGAAGGAACCTGTTTTTCTACCTCTGAAACATTATATAATTCATATAACAAATTGGAAATATCAGCAGGGTAACAGGGGTTGCAACCAAGGCAGTCGTACTTTTTGTTTTTCAGAACTTCATTGCGTATTACATTAGCACGTTCGGACAAAATAGGTTTGCCATTCACTTCTGTAATATCAGTAAACTCTTTTAACGTATCTGCAAAACAGCCGCAGAATGAACATTTTTTAATTTGAGAAATCTTCTCTAAGTCCTCTGCAATCTCTTCCACCGATAATTTTTTGTTACCGGAATTGTAAATTTTTAATATGTCTAATGGATTCTGCTTCATATACAAAACCTTAATCATTCATTCTAATAATTCATGCACTTCTATTTCTAATATACACAGCTCAACAATTACGCATATAATATATTCCTTCTAAATTATATTATCAACATTCTGTGTATTCCAAAACATACTGTCTATTAATAATACTTGACAAAAAGATAAAATTAAGTATTTTAGTATATGCTAAAATAATAACTTACTAATTAATGAGGCAAATTTATGGATGATCAAAAAAACAAAAAATCTATTTTAACACTTTTAGTTTTATTTGCAGGGGGTTTTGTTCCTATAAATCTAATAGTTTTATCATTTGGGTATGCTGAATATTTTAAAGGTCAGACAATCGGTCCAAAAATAATAAAAGCTGCTCATGAGTTTGCAGTTCCATATATCTATTTTCTTTACATACCCGCCATTCTATTTTTAATATGGGCATTAGTCTATACCAAAAAAAATTATCCGGATTTATTCAGAAGAATATGGGTCGGCTTGGCAGCCGGAGCAATTGCTACAATTGGTCTGGACTGGATAAGACAAATGGGTGTTATAGAAAGCTGGCTTCCCGGTGATACACCTTCTATGTTTGGAAAAATGATGACAGGCAGCAAAACATTTATCGAATACTATTGGGTGGGAACTTTTGCTCATTATTTTAACGGGGCTAATTTTGGATTAGTACTTACATTGGTTTTTGGCAGGTACGCAACACTTAAAAAAACAGTTCTTGTTACGTATCTCTGGATTGCATTTATAGAGCTTGGAATGATGGTGGCTCCACCTCTGGCACCAAGGGTAGGTTTATTCGGAATTAGATATATGTGGCCTCAATATTTTCTACTTACATTGGCAGCCCATTTTGTTTATGCAACTATATTAGGGAACTTAGTTTATCATTGGCTAAAACCCGAAGATAATAAATGGTTGTTACCGTTTATTTTAAGAAAGTGATTAAAACATAATTGGTATCTAATAATTTAGGATTCTCAATGGATGAAATAGAAAGTGATGCGATTTTATTCTATAAATTTGCAGATTCATTTTCGGTTTTTGAAGTTTATGAACAACGTAATAATATATTATACATCAACAAATTAAATAGGGAGACATTAAAAATGAAAACACCGGTTTGTCCTACATGTGGTTGTTCCCTGGTAAGATTAGGGATTACCAAGGAAAACGCAGTAATACGGAAGTACCAAGAAAAAAAATATTCATTCTGTTGCGATGGATGTGCCGTTTTGTTTGAAGAAAATCCTGACGCTCTACTAAAAGAAGCTAATAGTCTCGTTGTGTGCCCAAGTTGCTTAGCTGAAAAACCGATAAATCAAACCGTGGCAATTAACTACCAGGGTGAGAAGCTGCATTTTTGCAAGTGCCCACATTGCCTGACTGTTTTTCAAGAAGATCCCGAATATTATATAAAGCGTTTATCAGGTGAAATTGAATTTGCTGGTGTTTTCTCCGGGGAGCGAAAGTGTTGTACATAATGTGCAATAGAAATGTATAACAAAGCAAAGCAACTCTTACGCAAATTCCGGTGCTGCTGTAAGGCTTAACCTTACAATATTTTTATTCTCAAGAAGATATTTGTAATAAATCATGTTCAAAAATTTAATAAAGAAATACTGATGAACAGTTTGTGTAATATATCGGAATCATCCTTAATAATAATACCGGATATAAGTGGTTTTACAAGGTTTGTTAATAAAACGGATATCATACACAGTCAAAGCAAAATAGGCATATTATTAGAATCAATATTGGGATCTAATAATTTAGGATTATCAATGGATGAAATAGAAGGTGATGCAATTTTATTCTACAAATTTGAAGATTCATTTTCGGCTTTTGAAGTTTATGAACAGTGTAATAATATGTTCATAAAATTTCACGAGATATTAAAAGCAATAAGTAATGAAGGTAATTGTAATTGTGGTGCTTGTAAATCTTTAAAGAATTTATCTTTAAAATTTATAGTTCATTCAGGTGAATTATGTAGTATGATGATTAGTAATTATTGTAAAATCTTCGGGCTTGATTTAATTGTTGCTCATAAGCTCTTAAAAAATAATATAGATAGTAGAGAATATATTTTATTTACTGATGATTTTCTGCGCAATAGGAATAAGAATGGTTTGGAAAGTTTAGCTAAAACAAAAAAAATAACAAGTTCTTTTTTTGTATACGATGAAATTGGTAGAATCAATTATAGCTACATTCAACTATGCTCAGATATAATAAAAGTGTAGTATGACTTACATAAATAAATTTATCGCTTGTTACAATTAATTGAATATACTACTTTAGTATATACTAAAATAATAAAGGAATAAAATTATGAAACAAAAAAAAATATTAGTTGAAGGACACCAATGCATTGGTCCTCATTTTGACGATAAAGAGTTTGATCTAATTAAAAAAAACATAAATCAGCTTGAGGGTTTGAACACATTAGCTGATTTGTTAAGTGTTGTGGGAAACGCTGTAAGATTAAAAATTGTTTACCTGTTGTACGCCCACAAAGAATTGTGTGTATGTGATTTAGCCGAAGTGCTTGAAATGAGTGACTCAGCTATTTCTCAGCATTTAAGGAAGTTAAAAGACAAACTAATTGTAAAGAGCAGAAAAGATTCTCAAACGGTTTATTACTCGTTGGAAAGCAAGTTGTTCATAGAAATTCTCGCTCAATATTTTGTACTGCCGGAAGTTCAGAACAAATTTGATTTAATAAGTACTAATTAAAAAAGGAAGGAAAAATGTCACAGACCTTTAGGAAGAATTTAATTGTTTTGTTTCTAACTCTCGCGTTTACTGCATCGTTTAGTTATGCTCAAACTAAAGGCAAAAAAACAGATAAGAAAATCGCTGTTACAACATTTTCGGTAACCGGGATGACCTGCAGCGGGTGTGTTTTAAATGTTGAAAATAAATTGAAAAAGATAAACGGGGTTAAAGATTATAAAGTAAGCTTAAAGAAAAACACAGCCGAAGTTAAATATGATCCCAAAAAAACATCTGAAAAAGAGATCACCGATATTATGAATAAAACTCATTATAAATTCAGCAAACCAAAAGTGAATCCGTCAAAAGTTAAAAATCCGTCTACTGACGGGCCGGATAAAAGAAAAATGAAGAAGGAAAATAATCGGTATAGAAATGGTAAATAATAAATCAAAAAAGAACAAATGGTTGGGAGTTGGGATATTTGCTGCCGGTGCGGCATCTATTTGCTGTATTGTTCCTGTGCTTGCAATACTCGGCGGTATTGGAGGAGTAGCCTCCACTTTTTCCTGGTTTCAACCGTTACGACCTTATTTTATGGCTCTATCTGTAATTGCCCTCGGTGCGGCTTTTAATCAAGCATACAAACCTAAAAAAGAAATAGAATGTGAGTGTGAGCCTGCCCGTCCGGGAGATGGAAACAACAATAAACCAAGATTTATAAATTCAAAAAAGTTTTTGTGGATAATATTATTTGTGTCGGTCGCATTATATTCTTTCCCCTATTATTCGAGTGCTTTGTTTCCAAATGTTGATATGACAGTTGCAATGACAAACTCTGATAATATAAGAGAGGCAAAAATAGATATAGAGGGAATGACCTGTTCAAGTTGCGAAAATACAGTCGATTATTCGCTCAAAACTACAGAGGGAGTTCTTTCTGCAACTTCTTCGTATAAAACAGGTGTTGCAAAAGTTAAATATGATAAAACAAAAACAAGTCCCGAACAATTGAAAAAAGCGATTGAGGAAAAAGCCGGGTTTAAAGTAAAGGATGTTACAGAACTTAACAAAAAAAATGGTGAGGAATAAAAGCAATGACAATAGAAACAATAAAATTAGAAATTCAAGGAATGACCTGCGATGATTGTGTTACAACTATAGAAAAAAAACTCGAAGGACTGGAAGGGTTAAAAAGCAAATCGGTAAGTTATCCCGAACATTCGGGGTTGTTTTCATTCGATACGGAAAAAACAAGTAAGGAAGAAATAATCGAAAGGATAAATTCCACCGTTCATTATAAAGTAGTTGAAGAAATAAATAACGGCAATAATAATGATAGTGAAAGTATAGACAAAGAAAGCGAACAGAAAACTTATCTACAAAATTCGGATTATAATTTGATCATAATCGGCGGGGGTTCTGCTGCATTTTCCGCAGCGATTAAAGCAAGCGAGATGGGAAAAAATGTTCTGATGATAAATGAAGGACTTCCCATCGGGGGAACTTGTGT